>JBHBVA010000097.1:0-2743 GCA_041793355.1 Bacteroidota bacterium
CAGCAAGGAGGTGTTTTTCAGCATACTTACGATAAAGTAATACAATGAGCGAGATTAAAAACATTTTTATTTGCTGTTGCCTTACCGTGTTTGCATTAGTGGCTTGTGATGGCGACAACTCTTCTGAAAAGGACACTCCGGATTCTGCCAAATATAATCATCCTTGGGAGCAATTGGGGGAAAAACAGAATACGGAACTTATCATCTTCGAGCCGGGTGAAGTGCCTTATGAGCCAAGTGTGGGTGCACACGTATCGGCTGCTCGCGAACCTCGCATTTGGCGGTTGGATGAGCAGGAGAAGTTGCACGTGGATGTGCTCAGGCAAGAAAATCCTGACCTTGCAAAACCTAACTTCGGTTACGAGGCTCAGGTGTTTCTACTTGACGACAGATTGGCTTATCAAATCAGCCGTCGCACACACGTGAAACCTTGGATGGGAGCCGGGGGGTATGCCGACTATTCAGGTACACTCACTGTGTTTAACCCCAATACATTCAAAATAAGTAAGATAGTTCGCTTCGACTCTTATCTTGATGGTAGTTTTCCCACTCGTTTGTTTGCCCTTCGCCCGGATGTTATTTATGCCCACTATGGCGAAAGCAGAACAACCTACGAGGTGGATGTTTTGACCGGCAAGCGTGGCAAACAAATAGAGGCTCTGAAAGGGATGATGTTCGAGTCTGTGTACAAATACGGCAACGAGGTGTTTTTGGACAACGGATACAGTTTGGTGAGTTGGCACGAGGGGGCAACGGATGTTGTTACCCACAATTTAGGAGGCACGCTGCGGGGAGTGGTAGCCTGTCAGGACGATTTGCTGATTTGTAATGTGGAACAAGGCGGAATAAAAACGGCGATATACTCCCTCAAGGAGCGTAAGCTGGTGATGCCTTTGCTAAAGACAGGTGGCAAACTTTTGTGTGCTTTCTACGATGCGAAAGGCGTAATCTACTATTGTCAAGAGGGAACTGACTCCGATATTGTGTTTCGTGCCGATGTTTCAAAGTTAATTGGTGATAGTCAGAGCTTTGCCCTTGTTGAGAGTCATCAGCTGGCATACATCAGCTTTATGTTAGACTACATTGTTGCCGGTCCCCACAGCCTTTATGTATCACCCGACAATCGTCGCCTATACGTTGTGTACACTTACGGAGTGCCTGTGTATAGCGAGGCCCGCGTGGCAATATACGATTTGGATACAAGCAATCCTAAATATCCATTGGTACCACGTAAAGTACATTCTGTATCCAAAATTTATAAACCTGCCATTTGGAGGGTTGCCAACACAATGTGATTATAATATCTGAATTTTTTAATAAACGAATCAATTTATGAATTTAAAGAAAATGTTTACGGTAGCACTTTGTGGTTGCTTGGTGCTATCGTCTTGTGGTGGGGATGAAGCTCATCCCCAAGTAGTTATATCCGAAACTACACTTGTGAGCTATCCTCAGGCATTGATTCCTGCTACGGGTGAGGTTGTGTTGCCCGAAGTTGCGATAATTGCCGATGCCGTGTTTGAAGGTGCTACAACTCTGAAAACTCTGAAAGCTCCGAAATTGGCAAAAATTGGAGCAAGAGCCTTTAAGGGGGCTACGGCACTTGTGAGCGTGGAGCTGGCATCCGAAATTCTTCCTGAAACGGCTGCTGGAGCTTTTGAAGGCACTCCTGCCAACAAAAATTTGATAGTGCCCGCCAGCTATGCAACTACTTATCGTCAATGGGCTGAGGCACACGGGTTTGCCACCATAAATGGTTTGGCTTTGACCGAATATGACCCCAAAATTACTTACGATGCCAATGGCGTGTTAACAAAATATCCGGACGAATTTATTGTGGATGGCGTGGTTTCGCTCCCTGAGGCTGTTACAGAAGTGCCTGCATCATTTTTTTACAACAAAAACATAGTGAAAGTGGAGGGGACAAATGTAATTAAAATAGGGTCGCAAGTTTTTCAAAACTGTGTGAATCTGACCACCGTGCATCTGCCCAAATTGTCGGGAGAGATACCGGCACAAGCATTCGCCCAATGCTCTAAATTGACCGAAGTTACAATTGGAGAAGAGGTTACCGGTGCTTTGAACGATGCTTTTGCCGACACTCCACGGGATAAAAAATTGATAATTTCCTCAACCACTTTTGATAGAGAAAAACACGAAAAGTGGGCAGTGGAACACGGTTTCAAAACCTTAAATGGCACAACTATCGAGTTGGATATACCGGAACCACTTCCTGCCGGCTTTCAAAACAACGAGCGTACTATTACACTTGCTCCACAAATTCCATTGAATATGACCGAGTTGGTTATTCCCAAATACTACCAAGTGTTAGGAAATAACTGTTTTAAAACAAACAATTCCGGTGGTAGCTATTTGCGTGTATTGTCCGGCAAAGGTATTAAACGTATCGAAAACAGTGCATTAGAGGGGCAAACTAATATTCACACGCTGAATTTTCCGAATTTGGAATACGTAGGAGATAATGGTGTGTACACTCCAAGTTCGTTGAAAAGGGTAGATTTTCCTCTTTGTACCGAAATCGGAGCATCGTCTTTCGAGGCTGGTTCTCAATCGGAATTGACCGAAATAATTCTTCCAAGCCTTAAAAAGTGGGGTCGTAAAGCTTTTCAGTCACATAAAAAGATAGCTCGAGTGCGTCTTGGAGCTACTCCACCCGAACTAAAAGCTTCGAAGTACGCTCTGCCCCATTCCACAACATCTCCTAAACCCGTGCTTGAAGTGC
>JBHBVA010000098.1:0-10244 GCA_041793355.1 Bacteroidota bacterium
GGGTGCTACATAGATGGACGATTGTGGGCTACGGGAGATATAGGGTATATCGGAAATCTCAAAATGTCGTTTAAGGCTATGAAAGCAGAGTATAATTATCCTACATTAAACATAGCCGCTCACTCCGCAGATGGGGGTTATATATACCTTAGGGTGTTATCACCTAAAGAAGGTGTAAGCATGAAAATCAATAAAATTGGTGTAATTCCCTCTTATGATTCATATTATGGATATGATATAGGAGAAATATTTATCACTAAGTTGGACACTGTTCAGAAAATTGTTAGCGGGCATTTTTCCGCCGATATTGAAGTTTTGCCCAGCGATACCGTGCGGGTTACCGACGGACGATTTGATATGAAATTAGAAATTCATTAAAATGTTGATTTAGTGGGTGAAATATTATGCTGAATTTGGGTTAAGTAAGTAGAAGAAGGTAAAAAGTACACAACAGTGCAAATGGTACATTTGTCTTATTCACAACAACAAAACTGCCGATTATAATAAAATAAGGGTATTACGATTCCCTATTCCGAACATCAATAATGTAACGAGCTTAACTGCTCATTCTTAACAATTCATTTAATTAAAAAGTATGGACAAAAACAATCTCATCAGCTTTACGCTGTCTCCCGAAGAGGAGGCCAGACTCAACTCGTGCATTGGCGAGCTGGAAACACTGCTGGCAAGCAAGTTTGTAAACCTCACCCCCGACGAACGAAAAGAGTACGGACGGGCCGGGCATCGTACCGAAAACTGGATTACCAAAGTGCATCAGTACATTCAGCAGTACCCCGACTTGGTGCCTCGCCACGTGGATGTGAACGAGTTCAACAACGACTACCGCAGCCGCACGGCGTTGATGCCTTATCTGCGGAGGTTGGAGGCTGTTGTTACCCGTATGGACGACACCGGCTTGCTACTGGGTAGCGATTTGTACACCAATGCTTTGATGTATTATCGCAACCTGAAAGTGCTGTCGGCAGCCAACGTGCCGAATGCTAAGGCGGTGGAGGCAGATTTGAAACAACAGTTCCCTGCACCGTCTCGCAAAAAGGCTGAGAATACGGCGGCCGACACTCCGCCGATACCTTGAGCAGGCTTGTAGTACCGAAAGATGGAGGTTGTCCCGACAGGGGGCAACCTTTTTTGTTTTGGGGTCCTCACCCCGTGTTTTACGGGTACGATAGTCGTTGCGAACGGGTCCTCACCCCGTGTTTTACGGGTATGATAGTCGTTGTGAACGGGTCTTCACCCCGTATTTTACGGGTACGATAGTCGTTGCGAACGGGTCTTCACCCCGTGTTTTACGGGTATAAATGCCTCCCTCTCCCTAAAAAAACTTATCCCAAGAGTGACGAAAGCCGATATTTATCCCGTACTTTTGCGGGAGCAAAATGCAAAGGCACAAAACTATTTTATCAAACAATGAATATTTGCATATCAAGTTGGTTTTTGGTTCGCTTGTCCGTATGGGTAGTGGCGATGTGGTGCGTATCGCAACAATGCCTCTCGCAACGGCTGGCACAAGCTATGCGTTACGACGGGCGTTGGCAGGTGCAGTTGCTCAAAGGCAAGATGCACACGCAGTCCGTCAGTTTGGACGAGGCGGAGCAAAATCGCTATCGGAGCCTGCTCCGCAACAACACGCCCGAAGTGTCGTTTGTGGAAAATATGCTGACATCGGGCGGTTTGCCCAAAATGCTCCGCAACTTGGCAATGATAGAGTCGGGCTTTACCAATCACAGCATTTCGCACGCCGGGGCGGTGGGTATGTGGCAAATAATGCCCATCCACGCCGAGCAATACGGCATTAGTGCTACCGCCCGCACGGATGTGCATCTGAGCACGAGGGTTGCCATCCGCTCGCTGAAAGATTTGTACCAAAAGTATGGCAACTGGGTGGCTGTGATTGCTGCCTACAACTGCGGTGCAGGGGCTTTGGACAAGGCCATAGACCGTGCCAAGTCGTCGAAGTTTGACGAATTTTACCCCTTTTTGCCCGACGAAACCATCAATCATGTGCTGAAGTTTATGGCTGCCTGCCACGTTACGGACGAGCTGCAGGCGGTGGTGGAGGACTACCGGAAGCGTTTTGGCGGAGCCAATGCCCCTTTGCCACAACGTCCGAAAAGGGAGAAGCCCAACAACGACCCCACGATGACGGCCATCGACCTGACGGCGGACTACAATCTGCAAGTGCTGATGGCGGAGCTGGGCGTGAACGAGGAGCAACTGGCAAAGTGGTCGCCCCATTTGCAGGACGACCTGACTACCTACGGAGCAGGAACGCTGTTTTTGCCCATATCCAAGATGGCGGAGTTTCACACCAAAAAGGCAACCATCCTAAAGCGTTCGAAGAAACAATAGCTGCAAAGAGAGGTGGGCCAATAGGCACTTGCATCTCAAAAAATATGTAACTTTGTGCCTGCTATTGAAGTTTGTGAAGATGTTGTATTCCATTATTATTCCCGTTTACAATCGCCCCGACGAGGTTCGAGACCTGTTGGCGAGCCTTACCCGGCAAACACATACTCCTGCCTTTGAGGTGGTGGTGGTGGAAGATGGGTCTGTACACGATTGCCGTTCGGTGGTGGAGCAGTTTGCTCACAGCCTGCCCATCCGCTACTACTACAAGGCAAATTCCGGGCCGGGCGATAGTCGCAATTTTGGGATGCGACAGGCACAGGGCGACTACTTTTTGATACTCGACTCAGACTGCATTCTGCCTGCCGACTACTTGCAAAAGGTGGATGAAGCACTCACCCGGCACTATGCTCACTGCTTTGGCGGTGCGGACGGAGCGTTGGTATCGTTCACCCCCGTGCAGCGAGCCATCAATTTTGCTATGACCTCGCCACTCACCACAGGTGGCATTCGCGGAAGCAGCGAACGGTTGGGTAAGTTTCAGCCTCGCAGCTTCAATATGGGCATTTCGCGTCGGGCATTTGAGGCATCGGGCGGTTTTGGGCGAAATCGTGTAGGCGAAGACCCCGACCTGTCGATGCGGCTCTGGAAGCTGGGGTTCGACACCCGCTTGTTTGCCAACGTGGTGGTGTTTCACAAGCGACGCATCAGTTGGGCAAAGTTTTACAAGCAGGTACACAACTTTGGCAAGGCCCGCCCTATGCTGGATAGCTGGCATCCGCAGTACCGCAAGCCCACGTTTATGTTCCCCTCGCTGTTTATTTGTGGCTGGGTGGCAAGTCTGCTGTTGCTGTTGGCAGGCATCAGCTGGCCTGTGTTGCTGTACGCAGGTTACTTTCTGCTGTGCGGAGCTGTTGCCACCGTACAAAATCGGAGCTTACGCATCGGCTTGCTGTCCGTGTTTGCCATCGGCATCCAATTTTGGGCATACGGCACGGGCTACCTCTATTCCTCGTGGCATATCACCCTCCGCAAGCGGAAAGCCGAAGAGGTATTGCCCCGTTTTTTCGGTTAAAATCATAAGTTAAATAATAAACAGAATCTACTATTTATGAAACGAGTTTTCCTTTTTTTGTACCAATGGCTGGTGTTCGTTCCGCTGTTTGTGATAGCTACCGTACTCACGGCAGTGTCGGTGGTGGTGGGCTGTGCTTTGGGCAATCGCCGTTTTTGGGCATACACGCCACCTCGCTATTGGTCTAAGCTTACGTGCCGTTTGGCATTGTGCAAGGTGCAGGTGCGGGGGCTCGAAAACATCAACCCCGAACAGTCGTACATCTTTACGCCCAACCATCAAAGCTATTTCGACATCTTTCTGATTTACGGATATTTACCCAAAAATATCAAATGGGTACAAAAGGCCGAACTCCGAAAAATCCCCTTGGTAGGGTGGGCATCGGAGGTGGCAGGGCACGTGTACATCGACCAACGTAACCTCAAATCGCACAAAGCAAGTCTTGCCAAAGTGGAACAACAACTTAGCCAAGAGGTAGGCGCCTCTATGGTGATTTTTCCCGAAGGGGCACGCACCTCCGACGGTGCCATAGCCAAATTCAAGCGGGGAGCATTTGTGGTGGCACGTCAGCTGGCATTGCCCGTTGTTCCGGTTACGTTGCAAGGTGTGTACGAGGTGTTGCCCCGCCACACTTGGTGCATCACTCCTGGACGGATGGAGCTGACAGTGCATCCGCCCATTGCTACCGACGGGCTTCACGAAGAGGATATTCCGCAGTTTGCCACACGTGTGCAGCAAGTGGTGCAAAGCGGATACACCGCCACAAAATGAAGAACAAAACGCAATAACAACATTACGCAAATATGAAAAAAACAGCATTGATTACGGGAGCAACAGCCGGCATAGGCGAGGCCACTGCTCACCGATTGGCAAAGGAGGGGTACCGCCTGATTATTACGGGCAGACGTGCCAACCGCCTGACAGAAGTAGCCACCGCATTGCAAACCCAATGGCAGGCAGAAGTGTTGCCTTTGTGCTTTGATGTGCGGCAATTGGCTCAGGTGCAAGAGCATCTGGGTAACCTGCCTGCCGAGTGGCGAAGCATCGACCTGCTGGTAAACAACGCAGGTTTGGCATCGGGGCTTGCCCCCATCCACGAGGGCGACATCGACGATTGGGAACGAATGATAGACACAAACATAAAGGGTTTGCTGTATGTTACCCGCACCATTGCCCCGCTGATGAAGGAGCGACGCAGCGGACACATTATCAACATTTCGTCCATCGCAGGCAAGGAGGCTTACCTTAACGGAAACGTATATTGCGGTACCAAACACGCAGTAGAGGCTATTGGAAAAGGTATGCGGATGGATTTGTTGCCTTTCGGCATCAAAGTTACGCAGATTTGCCCCGGAGCAGTAGAAACGGAGTTTTCCGTTGTTCGCTTTCACGGCGACCGCGAGCGTGCCAGCAAGGTGTACGACGGTTTTGAACCCCTGCGAGGCGAGGATATTGCCGATGCCGTGTATTATGTGGCATCGCTTCCGCCTCACGTAACGGTGAACGATATGCTGATAATGCCCACGGCACAAGCGTGTGCCTCGATGATACACCGCGAGGGGTGAATGGGGTAATTTTTTTTGAGACTATTGCATAATAACAAGCTGCACTTGTCATTTTGGAGCCCGTGAGGGCGGTCTCTTTTTACCACACACGTTGCCACGTACAAAAAAAACGGGCTATTCCCTTTTTGTGGGAACAGCCCGTTTTGTATAGCATAATATTTTTTAATCCAACATCTTATCCACGGCGGCAAGCTTGTCCAGTGTTTCGTCCAACGCCGTTTTTAACCCTTGAATTTTGTTTTCCATCTCTTTCAGAAGGCCACTACCACCTTTCGACGACACAGACAGAAAACCGATATTGTTTTCGTACGTTTGAATTTCGGTGCGGAGGCGTGTTACCTGACGCATCAGTCTTTCGCGTTCGGGCAACAGTTTGCCTTTTCCGCCCTGCCCAATCTCTTCGATAGACGACTTGAAAGCCTGCAATTTACGCTCCGATTTTCCCGAACGCAAGCGTGCAAACTGCTCGTCGGCAGCTTCTTGCATCTCTTTGTGCAACTTGTCTTTGTAGCGAAACGGTACACGTCCGGCCTCGTGCCATCTACGCAACAATGCTCGCAATTGCTCGTGGGCCTCGTCCTCCGATAGGTCGTGCGACAGAGCCTTAATCTCGGCGATGATTTGTTGCTTCTTTTCCATATTCTGAAGCTCCTCGCCACGTTGTCGGGAAGTGCTTTGCTTCTTTTGCTCAAAAAAGTGGTCGCATGCCGCACGAAAGCGGTTCCACACCGCATCCGAATGTTTGCGAGCTACCGTACCGATGGTTTTCCATTCCGCTTGCAAGGCCGTGAGTTCCTCCGTAGTTTTTTTCCAGTCGGTACTATCTTTCAGTGTTTCAGCACGTTCGCACAGGGCTACTTTGCGGGCCAAATTTTCGTCGAAACTCAAACGCACTTGCTTGAAATACTCCGACTTAGTGTTGAAAAACTTATCGCACGCCATACGGAAACGCTCAAAAATGGCTGTATTCACCTTTTTGGGTACAAAGCTGATGGTTTTCCACAAGGCTTGCAATTCCAGCACTTCTTTGCTTTTTTCCTCCCACAGTTTCACAGAGGTTAATGCTTCAAAATCAATTGCTTCAATCTTTTCGCAGATTTCTGTTTTGCGGGTCAGGTTCTCCTCTTCGCGAGCTTTTATGTCCTCGAAATGCTGTTGATGCTTCTTATTGATTACTGTAGAAGCCTCTTTGAAGCGAGCCCACAGTTCCTCGCGGATACTTTTGTCCACCGGGCCTATCTCACGCCACTCCTGATGAAAGTTTTGCAACTGATGAAATGCCGACACAGCATCGGCATCGCCGGCCAATCGCTCCACCGCTTCTATGATGGCCGTTTTTAGCTCCAGATTCTTTTTAAAGTCGTAATCCCGCATTTCGTTGTTGATGCGTACCAAGTCGTAAAAATGCTCCTGACAGCGATGAAATGACTTCCACAAGTCGTTTTCTTGCTCTTGTGGCACCAACTTTATTTCGTTCCATTCTTTTTGCAACTTTTTGAACTCTGCAAACTGCTTTCCAAAATCGTCGATGCTTGTTTCGTTATCAAGCATTGCTTCCAACTCGGCTATAATCTGCAATTTGCGTTGTAGATTCGCCTCTTTTTCGGCCGTTTCGCGAGCCAATGCTTCAGCACGTTTTTCTTTCAATTGTGTGTAGAGTGTCTGAAACTCGTTTTCCTGCTCGGTAGTGGCACTCACAAAGTCGCTTTCGGCATTGCCGGCTTCCACAAATTGGGCTTTCAAACGTTTCTGCTCGGCAGATACTAATCGTTGAAAATTGTGTCGCAACGATTCTACATCGCTACGTGCGGGCAAAGTTTCGCTTTGCAAAAACTCTTTCATTTTCAGCAACAAATCCTCTTTTTTCACCTCCGAAGCAGTTGCCTCCGTAGTTTCAGCCGGCTGTGTGGGCTCAATAAGTTCACTCATAGTTAATATTGTAATATGTATATTATCTTCAATGTTAGAGTTCGATTCTTCTGAATGAAACGGCAAAATAAAAGATTTTTTTTCAATTATCCGTAAGGCAAAGTGGTTTATTTTTACGAATCCTTGTTTAATGTCGCTTTTCGTTGCCGGTGCTTTGAATTTGGGCAAAACAACTATCGGGATTATCCCTCATTTGCGGGGATGAATGCGGCTTTGCCAACAGAAACAAAAACAGGAGTACAAACACGTTTGTACTCCCGCCTCAGTTGTGTTAGTTACACACGAGAAAAGTATGAGATTATTTTACCAACACTTTCACACCCTTGTTGGTGATGTAAACCTTGCCACTTACAAGTTTCGAAACTTTGCGACCGTTCAAGTCGTAGTAAACAACTTCCGACTCGTCGGCAACTTTTGCACTCTTCACCGAAGCTGACTCTACAACCTCGAATACTACTTGCGAACCAACGTCGGTTGCTGCACCGGCACTTACCCAAGTTTTCAAGATTCCTGATTGACCGTGGTCATTCAAGTAAGCGTTCAAAGTTACGTCGTTAAGCAAGCGGAAAACATATTTATCGCCACTTGCTTGTATGCTCCATTGCTTGGCGTCGGCACTTTCTCTGTCCACCAATATGGCAGTTGTAGCTTCATCCACACCACCGTTGGCGTTCAACGAAAGCGTAAGCACTTTTGTGGGTTGTGTTTTGTTTACAACGTACCAACCTTTGGTTACGAGGTTGTCCGATGCAACAATTGCCCAGTGGGTTTCGTCTGCCGATTTGTCGCCACCTTCTACGGCTTTGGCAACATCTCCCTCCATTGTCCAAACCTTTGAATTGCGGATAGTGATGTTGTGCCATTTCAAGTCGTCGAAGCTTGCAGATACAGTGAATGGCAACGCAGAGAAGTCTTGTGCGTAGTTGAACAACAAAGTTCCCTCAGCCGCCACTGTGTGGGCATCACCCTCTACCACAGCGTTGTTGAACAACATATTGCGTACCAATCCCACAGGTGTAGTACCTTCAGGAAGAGTAATAACGTGTCCTACTGCATAGGGCGATGTGCCGTTTTCGGTAATCACCTCTGTAGCCTTGTAAGTTTCGTTTACGGTAACATTCACTGTTTGTACTTCACCGCTCAAGGTTACTTCAAACAATTGGTAGTCGGCGTTACCACCTTCAGTGTACCACACAGTAGCCGAGCCGATATTGCAGTCCAAGTAATAAGTGGCGTGGGGGAGTGTGCTGTCATCGGGTTTGTTTTCTGCGAAGTTGAATGTAGAGCTACCTCTGTCCACAATAGTCAATTTAGCAGCGTTGTCAACGTTTGCAACTGTTTTCAACAATACACCACCGTCTCCGGAGCCTGTGGCAGTCATCAGTGAAGCGATGTAACCGCCCGTTGCAACGTTGCGGAACGAAACTTTTTCGTCGGTTTTAACAGCTTTCCAAACGTACTTCAAGCTATTGTCGTGCTCTGCAGAAGCCCATATACCTCCGCCGGCAAACACGTAGGACAAATACTTAGGTCCACCATTACCGGCACCGCTCTTGTACATTACGTAATACTTACCGTCCTCAACAGTTGTGGCAGGATCAGCACTCACCGACGAAACCGTTGCTTGCTCGGTTTGAGCAAAACTTGCAGTAGCAAACATTGCCGCTACAAGGAAAGAGTAAATCTTTTTCATAAAAAATCTCTCGTTTTTTTGGTTAATGAATAAAATTAAAATTAGTTGTTTCTTACCTGTTATAATGCTTATTTATGAAGCACTCTGAAAAGGTATTCAGGTGCAAATATATTGAAAATTGTAAAACCACCAAACATTTTGTAGAAAAATAATATCTCTTTATTGGATAATATTGACTTTCTATGCTTTAAAAAAATACAAAATGAGACCGCCCTCACGGGTTCCAAAATGACAAGTGCAGCTTGTTGTTTTGCCAGGCTTTGGAGAACGCAGTAATCGCAAGGCATTAAGACTGAGGGCGAAGGGTGTTTACACCTGTAAATGACCAAGCCCGTTATGTTGATGCCACGTTTCTTCCTCGTTGTTTCTGTGTGGGTTTAATTCGGATTGTTTCCAAAAAAGTTTCCCGTTTTTTTGGAGCGACTAATGCTAAATTGCTACCTTTGCGGGGCAAGAATGAAAAATGGTATTTTTTTGAATGTACATTCTTTACATTATGCAATAACGAACTGCCTGCAAAACAGGCTATTTATCAACCAAATAAAAATATTTATACCAAAAGAAAATTATGGCAACTACTGCTGATATTCGCAACGGAATGTGTCTGGATTTGGACGGACAATACTACTTTGTTATCGAATTTCTTCACGTTAAACCCGGTAAAGGTGCCGCCTTTGTACGCACAAAACTCCGTAGCGTAACCACAGGACGTGTATTGGAGAGAACATTTAATGCCGGTATAAAATTGGATGAAGTACGCATCGAGCGTCGCCCTTACCAATTCCTTTACAAAGATGATATGGGCTACAACTTTATGAACTCCGAAACATTTGACCAAGTGTCTATTGCCGGCGACCTCATAGAAGGAGTACAATTTTTGAAAGAGGGCGACAGCGTAGATGTGCAAGTACACGCCGACACCGAAACCATCCTCACGGCAGAATTGCCCCAAAACGTAGTGTTGGAAATTACTTACACCGAACCCGGTGTTAAAGGCGATACGGCTACCAACTCGCTAAAGCCTGCTACGGTGGAAACCGGTGCCGAAATCAGAGTACCATTGTTTATAAACACCGGCGAAAAAGTGAAGGTGGACACTCGCACCGGTGCTTACATCGAACGCATACGAAGCTAACAGAAGTTCGGACTATAGAACGGGCTCTGCTTAAACTATAAAGTTAGGGACTTGTGCTGTGGCACAGGTCTTTTTTTCTAAAAAAAGTAGAAGATGGAGAAGTTGGGGATAAAGGATTGGGCAGCAGAAGACCGTCCCCGCGAAAAGTTAATGCTGCGGGGTGTATCTGCTTTGACTGACGCCGAATTGCTTGCCATTCTGATAGGGTCGGGTAGTCGCAACGAAACGGTGGTGGAGCTGTCGCAACGCATCCTGCACAAGGCAGACAACAACCTAAACAGGCTGGGACAGTTCTCCATAAAAGAACTCGTTTCGTCTTTCAAAGGCATAGGCGAGGCCAAAGCCATAACCATTGCGGCTGCTATGGAGCTGGGCAAACGTAGGCAACAGAGTGAAGTGTTGCAAGTACCCCAAATTACATCCAGTAGCGAGGCTTTTTTTGCAGTCTATCCCTTATTGAGCGACCTCCGACACGAGGAA
>JBHBVA010000099.1:0-7575 GCA_041793355.1 Bacteroidota bacterium
AAACGCAATACGTTATTTATCCACGCACGGACGGATAGCGGTTATTTATCCGGCAACGATGCTTTTTCGTCTGAAAGCGTTGGCATACAGCTTTGGCTTAAATGTGGTTCGTATATGCAATGTGCATCCTCGTTCCGATTTAGCGGTGAAGCGTGTATTGGTAGAATTGACTTGGGAAAAATGTGAATGTACCGAAACTTCACTCGTGATAGAAGAAAGTCGCCACGTATATACTTCAGATTTTAAGCATCTTACCCAAGATTTTTATTTGGACAGATAGCTTTTATTATAGTTTGATATTCTTTACGCTTCTTCCGCCAAAAAGCAATGCACTAATAGAAATACCCACCGCAAGTGTGAATAGCAACGAAAATGTAAGCACCACATTGTGAGCGATTTCGTGGAGAATAAGCGGATTAGATTGCACAATATCGGTATCACTTAGTTTGATGCTTCCCAACATCGACCGATAGGCATACAACCCAGGTACCATAGTGATGCAGGCCGGCATGGTAAACACCACCGGAGGGTTGTGCACCTTGTGAGCTGCATAAATACCTAACAATCCCACAGATACGGAGGCTACGAGCGTGGCCGAAATAATTCCGGCATCTAACTGCAAAAGCACGAAGCGAACACAGTGTCCCAAGCCTCCCAGCAGTCCCGCCACCCACAATCCTCTGCGAGGAGTGCCAAAGAGAATTGCCCAGCAGAAAGCTACGCAAAACGCTAAGCAAAAATCCGTAAGAAGGGCAAATAATACATTCATTCTCAAAAGTTCTTGATTCCTAATAATAGTATACCAATGGTCATACCTGTGGCAATAGAACACAAAATAGAGGCTGCAAACAGCGACCTTGCCAACGACGACTGCAAATATCCCTCTAAAAGGTCGATAACACTGTTGATAAGCGGTACGCCCGGCACCAAATACAATACAGCGGTTGCCATAGCTATTTGCGATGTTTCTCCATTCCCTAACAGCGTGTTTATTCCTGATATTAACGTGGTTACAATAGATGCAAAAATAAAAGACAGAAACGAATTAAACTTTTTTCGTAACATAAAGTAGCGGACGATTGCACCTAACGATGAAGCTACAAACACAAAAGCAGCATCCATCCAACCTCCTCCGGCAATAAGGCACAAACAGGCACAAGCCACTCCGATGGCGAGAGTTACCAAATGGTGATTGTATGGTTTTACAGATTGAATATCGGCAAACTTTTTTTGGGCTTGCTCCAAACTTAACGCTCCGGATGATATTTGCCACGAAAGATGGCTGATAAGTGTAATTTTCTCAAAATGAACATTATGAGGAGGTGATGTGCGATAGCAAGTTGCCATATTAGCTTTGTTTTGCAAATCCTGCACGTTTACCAGCAAACCGGTAAAGTTCGGATTAAATTGCAATTCAAAACCCCAATGTTCGGCGATGCGTTTGCAATTCCGCCACACACGCCCACAATGAGCACCCGACGACATCAGCGTAACCCCGACATCCAATATAAAATTAGCCAAGTCCTGAGCCTCAATAGTTTGGCTCTTGCAAGGAGTCTTGGGATTGGTCATCGACATCATAAATTGTATCCGAGTCGTTATTTTGTATGGTGGTACTATCTTTTTGCTCTGTTGCAACAATGCGTGCAGGCTCCACAATAGGACGATTGAGAACCACAATCAAATAGGCAAGCGTAAGCATCCATAGCGATGCAAAAAGTATTGTCATCCACTTAAAAATAAGAGCTTTACGTTTATTCTTACGACGAGGGAAATTAGTGGGGGCCGAAGCTGATGTAGTAGCTTCGGCAGACGTAGAGTTTCCGCCGGTTGCGGAAATATCGGGAATATTTACCGCAAATTCGGGAGATGTTTTACCTCCGTACTTTTTGTTTATCTGAGCAAACATTTGTTGGGCTTCTACCACCTTTCCCGAACGTTTTAAATAATCTTCAATTCCCTGTATATCAGATAGATGTTTAGCGTGTTCAGACAAGATTTTGTTATACTCCTGCCGTACCTGTTGCAATCTTTGTTCGTTAGCAGCGTGTTGTTGCTTCCCGCGAGCAATTTCACTCTCTATATGGGCAAGATATGCTTTTTTTTCTTGTCTTAAATCTTGCTCCGTTTTATGAAGATATTGCAGATAGGATTGTACTTGTTTGGCTTTCTTGATTTGCACTTGCTGCAACAAGGCTTCCACACCTGTAATATCCACCGCCCGATATATTCCTCTCTGGCGGACAAAGTCGGCAATGTCGGCACTATCGGTGAAATATATGGTATCGTACTCGTTAAGTAACGGTTGCACTTTTTGCAACAGAGAAGGTAAATATTCGGGAGTGATATGTGTCCATATCACCAAATGCTTTTGCGTTTCGGTAAATTCTATATCTTCCCACACTCCTGATTCTGAGTTGCTTATGTTTTCAAAGTTTGATGGGAGAAGAATAGAAAACTCTTTCGAGTCCCGTACTTGTATCACCCCGTTTTTCAAGTTCCGAGCCACTAACGAACTTTGCAGTTGATTTAAGACCGATACAACGTTCTGTTCCGAGGAAGGCTGTGGAAACATTAAAGCAACCCCTACAAACGCTCCGTTTCTGTCCGAATTAGGCTCTTTCGCATACGAATAGATGGCGTACGAAACCACATTGGAACGAGATGTTTGCTCTTTACGCATAGCATAAACGTGCGTAGCCGGAAAAAGCATCAATGCATTGGTATTCAGGTCGAAAGCTTTTACTCCCGAAAATTGAGTTTTCCCAAAAAAGGTTTGGCGAAAACCATTGGGGCTACCAAACGTACCAAAAGCAATCAAGCCGGGATGATTGTGCATAGCTGTACCGTTTTTTTAGTGGGGTTAAAATCCGAATTTGATACGCTCCCAAAACGTTCCGGGATAGTCTAACGGGTATCCTACAATGCTTTCGTACAACCATTTGGACAATACTTCGGCGGTAGCCAAACTCAGCATAGCTATACGTTCTGTGCCTTGCTCGTTTTTGGTGATATTGCCTATGGTGTAGAATGTTTTACTTAGTCCGTAAGTATTAATTCGCTGATTGGTTCGACTAAGTCGCTCACTCACAAAGCTATCCAGTTCTTCAGCACTTGCCACATCAATGTTGCCTGATTTGTCCCATTTCGAGATTACCAAAATCAGATTGAGCGACTGAATGTTTTTGCCCTTCAACTCCAATTTGTCCAAAAATTCATTGATAAGCGTATCATCCCGATGAGCGGTATCGTAACTGGTAACGATGATAAATGTGAGTGGAATGTTGGCATTCAGATATGCTTCAATACTGCTGTGATAGCTCCCTCCTCGTCGGATTTCGTTGTGATTTTCACCGGAAGTTTCCAAAAAAGTAAGGTTGATGGGAGGTACTTTTGCCGAACGATTGTTGGGCTCAAATACCAAATCCAATCGAGTAACTTGGTCGCGAGTAGTACGATTAGGCAATATCCCCCGACGTATATTCTCAAAAAAATCGGTCAATAGCCCTTGTGCTTCACGTGTGTTGGGAGTTCCCAGTTTGGGACGCAATACACCGGCTTCGGAACTCAAGTAGTAAAGCATCGACGAAAGGATGACAGACTTACCTGACTCTGCCGTGCCAAAAAAGAATACATAATTACTGTCCTTGTCGTAGCCGGAACGATTGGCGTTGCCATTCAGAGGTAAAAAACTCTCTTCTTCGTGCGATGTATATTTCTCCTCTTCACCAAAGGTTAAGGGTTGCAACGTTTCGTTGTTTTCTTCAAAATCGTTGAACGACAAAGGCTTCAATTCATCTGTACTCATTATCGTAATTTTATTATTTTGATATTTTTTTATTTCTAAATCTTCTCCAAGCCCAGAATATTGCTATACCCATCAAGATATATAACCACAGGTTAGCCACAAATACTACAAAGTTTTGGAAAGAATAAAATCCACTGTAAAATGCTTGTTTCAGGTCGTACCAAAAGCTACCCTTGTACCCACTATCCAGCGATTGCGTATTTGCAACTTCTATGCGAGCTATCCGTGCTTTTATTCCGTGCAAAAAAATATCTACGGTACTATATTTCAGATTGTCAAGCAGATGTAAGTCAGCTACCTGACGGTTAATTTCATCCTCACTGTTGGTATTGATAGCATCTGCAGTTTTGTGAGAGTTTTTTAGTTTCTCTAAATTCTCTTTGTTTTGCTTCAGTCGTTGCTGTTCCAGTTGTGATTGCTGAATATCAATAGATACATCGGTTGCCGTGATACCGCGAAAACAGAGAAAAGCACTTTGCTTGTTCAAAAAAGCTAAAAAAGCTGCCAATTTCTCCGTTGGAACTTTTACTTGCATTTTGTTTTCTTCCCAATATTCGCGTATTAGCACCGCTTTTTCGTTGGATACGGAATGGGTATTTTCTTTCTCTACAAAAGTTTGATAGTTGCCGGATATAACAAATCCGTTTAACGATTTTAGTGTATCTTCGATAGCTACCGTAGCCTGATACACGTCTTTTACGTCCATTTTTACATCAACCGTACGAACAAACTTTTTGCCCTCTACCTCTTGTGTAACAGCCATCGAGGGTGGTGCCTCAGCTGAGGCAGCTTCAGTTTCTACGGCTACATTGCCCTCGGCAGATTCTGAGTACGTACCAGATTCAGAAGGCTTGCCACATCCCGTAAGCAGAAACACTGTTAATATGAATGCGGGTAAGATGATTCTTTTCATAACGTCTTAATATGCTGAAAATGAGTAAAACATTGAGTTAGTTGTGAGGTATCAGTGTTTTACCTTGACGCTTATGTGCAAATACACTACCGTTTCCATTGGTATGACGATTGTTTTTATCATCGGGATTTACCACCAAAAGGATGATGATAACTATCACGAAGTCAAGTAAAATACATCCGGCTAACACTACAAATTGATACATTCCAAAATTGTCGATAGCATGACGGAAAGCATATCCTATTTTGCCCACATCTTGTGTTTCGGAAGTTGCGGGTGTAAACGAAAATTCGGTGCCGGCCAATACAGACAAAGCTCTGTTCCCCAGTTTGTTATATTCGGCAAGTGCCTCATCAATACGCTTTTGAGCTACTTCATCTACTTCTTTCTTGTCCAGCACCAGCGTGTTTTGTATCTCTTTGTTCCATTTGGTTACGGCTTGGCGAATATCATTTACCAATGCTGTTTCTTCTGCCGACAAGTTGTAAGCCATTTTGATAATCTGTTCTTCCATTCTATTGGCCAAATCTTCGTAACCATCCGGAGTTTCGCTGATTGGGGTGAGTGGTGTAATTTTCTTGCCCAACAGTTTTTCGATACGGACAATTATCTGTTTGGCTTCCACCCCGATGCCTGCATTTTTGGGGTCTTTTATTTGTATCTTCAGCAAATCCACTTCACTCCGTACCGCCTGCCTTATTTTTACATCGCTCACCGAGTAATTAAGATTTGCTTCTACATTGGTTTCCAATAGATTATATAACTCGTTTATATTCCGAAGTTCCGTTGTGTAGATGTCGGTTCGCATAAAGCGAGTGTACAGAGCGTTGAAGTTGGCAATGAAGCAAAATAGGGCAATAAATGTATAAATGCCCAACAAACCGCCTACGGGTTTACCTTGTACTTTGGCATTACGTATCATCCAGCACAAAAACAGCATCAGCAGAGATAGTACGATAGCGATAACCAACGAGGCACCACCAAAAATTTGTTGCAATCCTATCCAAGTTTGCCAAAAGCTAACACTGATGAGTAACAAGGCAAGTGTTGCCAAAAATAAGTCTGTAACCGATAGATTTTTATTCATTTTATTTATGTATAATAAAATTTTGTTAGATGATTGTATTCTTTGAACTAAAATACAGAGAGGCAAAGGTAAAAATAATTTTGCGATTATTTTTTAGCCCTCTCCACAAATCTATATTTCCCTTCTTCGTACGAGAAGGTGTTTTGATAGATGTTTATTGCGTAAACATCTTAAAATCAGCTTTATATCAACATTCCTCCGGTTAGCATTCTGCCGGAATGTATGCCTTGCCTACGGGCCGAAAAAAAGAGATGGCGATGTGCGTAAGTACACATTTCCAGTATTTCAATATTCCGTTCGGGGATGCCGGCTTCTTCAAGTTGTATCTTATTGAGCAACTGCAGGTTGATATGCAATTTGTGGCTCTCGGTGTGGCGATACGCAACCTTGTGTAAGGAAATATTTGCTTGTTTGAATGCTTCCTCTACATCTTTTCCTACTTCAAAATGTTCGGCTGAAATAGCCGGAGCAATACCGACCAGAATACTTTGTGGGGAACAACTATATGCCGAAACCATCTTTCGGACGGTGGAAGCAGCAATTTGGGTTAGTGTTCCTCTCCATCCTGCGTGTACTGCGGCAAGCACGTGTTTGTGGGAATCATACAGCAACAAAGGTACGCAATCTGCAGTAGTTACACCTATGCAAATACCTGATACGTTGGTTATTAAAGCATCTACACCGTGCAACTTAGCATCTTGCTCTTGTTTTGTTTGGGATAGAAAAACATCGTCAACACAAACAATAGTGTTGCCGTGCGTTTGTGTGGGGATAAACAATTGTGTGGGTAATACTTCTAAATGCCGAGCAAATAGTTCTCTGTTTGTCAGTATATTAGTTTCAGAATCTCCCGATGTATGACCCAAGTTTAACGATGCGTATTCCCCTTCGCTCACTCCACCGCCTCGCGTGGAAACGAAATGGCGGAGTGATGTAATATTTTGTAAATGCGAAAATTGAAGGGTTTTTATCATTTTCTTGGCAAAGATTGGTACGATGTTATCATTTCCGTGAACGGATTGTTAATCCCAGTCCTCTTCGTAGTAAAATGCGTTGTCGTTGTCTTCGTCGTCATCTTCCAACCCATCGTCGGGAATATCTTCCTCATCCACGTCCTCAAACACAATCTTTTTGATGTCGAGTTTGCGATGAACGATGCTTTCCATAACCTTTTGATGCTCACCATCTTTGTGGAGCTCATGCCATAGCAAATCTTTTAACTCTTGAATGCCTTGATGGGCTACCGATGAGATGAATAAGTGTGGAATTGCAGGCAAATCTTGTGAGAGGGCTTCCTTTAACTCATCGTCCAGCATATCGCTTTTGGTGATGGCAAGCACTCTGTTTTTGTCCAACAATTCGGGATTGTATTGCACCAATTCGTTCAAAAGGATTTGGTACTCCTTGTGAATATCGTCCGAGTCGGCCGGCACCATAAAAAGTAGCAACGAATTACGCTCTATATGGCGGAGAAAGCGTAAGCCCAATCCTTTACCTTCGCTCGCCCCTTTGATGATGCCGGGAATGTCGGCCATTACGAACGACTTGTGGTCGCGATATGGTACAATTCCAATATTGGGGACAAGTGTGGTGAATGGATAGTTAGCGATTTTGGGCTTGGCTGCCGATACTACGGATAGCAGGGTGGATTTTCCTGCATTGGGGAAGCCTACCAGCCCCACATCGGCCAACACTTTCAGTTCCAGTATGATATATTTTTCTTCGTAAGGTTCACCCGGCTGTGCATAGCGTGGAGCTTGATTCGTG
>JBHBVA010000100.1:0-3748 GCA_041793355.1 Bacteroidota bacterium
AGGGCAGTATTATAAGTATGCAAACTTTGGTGACATGCGTACATACGGCATTGAACTTGCATTGCACACCAAAAATATTGAGACAAAGGACTTTCCGTGGATTTCGGCCTTAACGCTAAGTGCTATGCAACAAAAAATAACACGTTTACTTAACACGCCCAACACATTCGATATGGTTAGTGGTACAGGGCAAGGCAATATTGTTAACTTTTCACGTGGGTCGCTGTTCTCGTTCAACTTCCAGGGGCTTAACGCCGAGGGGTTACCTACATTCGATTTTGGCTTATATCCTACCAATGCCGATTTCCGAAGCAAAATTTCCGCAGCTGATTTTTCCGACACACAATACTCCAAATCGTATCTTATCTATCACGGCTCCATCGAGCCAAAATATATTGGTGGGTGGGCAAATACCTTCCGATACAAAAATTGGGAGCTGTCGATGTTTCTGTCGATGCAGGCAGGTAACAAAATCAGACTTTCGCCCACGTTCGATGCTTCGTTTGCCGACCTCAACGTCTTTTCTTCCGATTATTATAACCGATGGTTGGTATCGGGCGACGAATACCGCACACAAGTGCCAACCTTGCCATCGCAGGATTTGATAGCCTTATATGGCAAAGAAAACATCGAGAGGGCTTACAACACTTACAATTATTCGCAGATGCGTGTGGCTGACGGAAGTTTTGTTCGATTAAAAAACTTATCGTTGGGATATTCGGTACCTAAGAAAACAATTAGTCGTTTAGGTATCAGCTCTTTGGGAGTTAAATTAAACGTAACGAATCCGTTCTTATTATACTCGGATGGTGCTTTAAAAGGGCAAGACCCGGAATACTACAAATCGGGAGGTGTGTCGATGCCTACCCCAAAACAATATACACTGACTGTAAATATCGGATTTTAATAGAGTTGCAAACAAAGATGGATACACACAAGCATAAATGCTATATGCGAAAAATCATATACATATTTATCTGGGCAATGGGCTGTATCGGATGTCAGGATTATTTGAGCATCAACCCCGACTCGTCGTTGGAGGTGAAGATAGACAGCGAAGAAAAAATAGCAGAATTGCTTACTGCCGCCTACCCCACTGCCAGCTACTGTAGTTTTTTGGAGGCTCGCACCGACAATGTAGCAGAACGCATAAAAGGCGAACATACCCGCCTCAACGAGGCTATGTACTTTTGGGAGGATTATGACCAAGAAGACCTGGACACACCACTCAACTACTGGAATGCTTGCTATACCGGTATTGCCCAGGCAAATAAGGCATTGGAGCTGCTGGCCGCTTATCCCAAAACCGAACGGGTGAAGGCTCTGTATGCTGAGGCTTTTTTATTGCGGGCTTACTTGCACTTTATGCTGGTGAACATTTGGGCAGAGCCCTACGGAACACACAAGTCGGCTCAATCGCCCGGCATTCCGTATTTGACCAAACCCGAAAAAAATGCGTTGGTAAACTACTCGCGAGGAACTGTAAAAGAGGTATATGAAAAAATAGAAACCGATTTGAAATTGGGGATAACTCTGGTGAATGACAACTTTTATGCAAATCCTAAATTCCACTTTAACAAAAAAGCCGCCTACGCTTTCGCTTCTCGTTTCTATTTGATGAAGGGCGAGTGGCAGCAAGTGATAGCTTATGCCGACTATGTGTTGGGCTACACTCCCCACAAGCTACTACGAAAGTGGGGCGATGGTTATCGGGTGAATAGGGCTTTGGCAAGTAGTTATGCGGCAAGTAGCGAACCTGCCAACTTATTACTGGTTACCACCGAATCGCGGTTGGCACGCGAGGTAAATAAGCAAAAATATGGGTCCACCATCGACATCATTAACCACATTTACGATACACGTGGCATTGATGGTTGCTCAGGCTATACAAAACTGAAAATGCAGGTATTTTTCCCATTTGTGCAGTCGCCCGGCAATATTTTAGACGGCTACTATATGCCCAAGTTCAGCGAACTATCACTATTGGGAGCCTCCGGTACCAAACCACGCGGAGTGTATGTAACCAACGTATTGTTTACCACCGACGAGGTGATGCTCAATAGAATGGAAGCATACGCTATGACCGGGCAATACGACCGTGCTGTAACCGATTTGCAAGACTATTTGCAAGCCAAGTTTTCGATGGAACTACCCTGTGTACGACAGGATTACACGTGGACAAATTCCAACAACTATGCCATTTACACTCCATTTTATGGGTTGACTATCAAACAATTGGCCTTGCTGAAAACCATTACCGATTTTCGCCAAAAAGAGTTTTTGCACGAAGGCTTACGATGGTTTGACATCCGTCGTTTTTATCTACCGGTAACACGGACAAGTAAAAGTAGCTTGTACAGACCTTTGGAAAAAGAGGATTTGCGAAAAGTATTGCAGATACCCGTCGAAGCTATCAATCGGGGATTGCAGCCCAACCCAAGGTAAAAACGAGTAATAATATACAACGAACTAAATATTTTGCAGACAATGCTGAATAAGAAAGAAATAATTTATACTACTATTAGTGTGTTGCTTGCTGCCGTGATGTGGGCTTGCCAAAGTGAAGATGAGCCGGTATCGCAGAGTGTGATAGGAGCAGGCGAAACGCATCGCACTGCAACCGAGCTGGACAAGTGGATACAAGATAGTATTACCACCCCCTACAACATAGCGGTGCAGTATCGTTGGGATAAAAATGTAGCCCCAAATGTGGGGCGTGCTTATCCCCCCGAACCCGACAATGTGAAAGCTGTGTTGCGTACCATCAAAACTTTGTGGATAGACCTTTATACGCATGCTGCTATCGGTGGAAAAGATTTTCTCAAAGACAAAAAGCCATTGAAGATATACCTTTTCGGAGGTGGAAATATCGACCGCAATGGTGTTCCCCTGCTGAATAATGCAGCAGCCTCCAACGTGGAGATGTATCTGTTTAATGTAAATGAGTTTGATGCAGCCAATCCCGACAAAGTATATATTTTGATGCGAAGCGTGCATCATCAATTTGCCAAACGATTGGCGGAGGTATTCCCTTATCGGCGAGATGAATTTGCGTCCATCAGTCCGCAATGGTACACCGGAGGCTCAACTGCAAGCATTCGCACACAGCTGTCGCAACTTACCAGCCCCGTAATGTTGTACCAAATGGCACGGTATGCCAATCAGTATGGCTTGTTCACGTTGCACTCCTTACTGTCGGCCGAAGATGAGTTTGCCGAAATTGTGAGTATCCACCTGATGCATCCGGCTAAAGATATTACGGCTGCAATGACCTATGCCCGCACACCTTTGGAAGGTGCTACCGACCCGGAAGCAGCTGCAGCCGAAAAGGCTTTTGCCGAAGCCCGTTATAGCGAAATGCTGAAAAAAAAGATTTTTGTTGAAGATTATTTTGCCAAAACGGTGGGAATACCTCTGTCCAACATCCAGTTGTTGAGCGTAAAAAAAGTAGGTGCTTATGGAAAATAACAAACTCCGAAAATGAATAAAACAATAATATACAGCTTTGCCCTGATGATGGCAATGATTGCCTGCAGTACCGAGAGTGCGACATTTGAACAATCGCCCGCTGAGCGTATGGCACAACACAACCGCACACTGCAAGCCGAGTTATGTGATGCCCCCTGGGGGTGGAAGGTGGAGTATTTCCCAAAAACGGACTCGTTGCTGTTCAGCGACCTGAACAAAAAGATTGGCGAATACGACTACGAACCCGAAGATATGGGAGTAGGCGGAATGTTGATGTTGG
>JBHBVA010000101.1:0-4164 GCA_041793355.1 Bacteroidota bacterium
GAATAGAAATTTATCTACCACCAAAGGGATTGTTTTCAATAACATACGATTCAATATTCGCAGTAAAATCCCGATGCCGTACGACCCCGCCAATTTTTCGGTGAGCTATTCGCACAACGAAACAAAACATATTACACCCGCTATGGCTTACGATTCGCAGCAGAATATGAAGTTTAACGTAACTTACCACTATTCGCCTGTGCAAAAGTCGTGGTCGCCCTTCAAAAACACCAATAGCAAAAGGGGAGTAATGCAGCAACTGAAACAATGGAGTTTCAACTATGTGCCTAACAGTGTGTCTATTACATCCACCATTCAGCGAAACTATCAGGAAACCAAGCTGCGACAGTTGAATGACGCTTATGCTGGAATGGATAAAGCCGATTTGCTGTCGTGGAGCGAAGATTTTATTTGGAACAGAGATTTTTCGCTCAATTGGGATTTTACCAAAAATCTGAAAATGGACTTCCAATCGGGTACGCGTGCCGAAATAGAAACTCCTTATTTGCAAGTGAATAAAACTGAAAATCCGGACGACTACAAAACGTGGAAAGATGCAACCTGGCGAAGCATAGTAGGTTGGGGTAAACCTCTGCATTACAGCCAGAGTTTCAAACTTAACTATTCTGTTCCGTTTCAGTATCTGCCTGCCACAAACTGGATTACAGCCACCGCCGGATACGAAAGCACCTATTCGTGGACACGAGGGAACTTGTTGAAAACCACAGCGGACGACATCGATTTGGGGAATGTTGTGGCAAACACTTCTTCCGTATCGGTCAATTCCCGATTGAATATGGTAACCTTGTACAACAAGTGGGACTTTTTGAAAAAAGTGAATCAAAAGTTTGATGCCGCTCGCCGAAATTCCACTGCAAAATCGTCGCGAACCAAAGTTGCCAACGACAATACGGTTAACAAAAAGCTGAAGTACGAAACCACAATAACCTTGCAACCCGACACCACAACGCAGGTGCGGCACGGACTAAACTCTACCGCCGTAAAAGTAACCGCAAAACGTGCCGGCAAAACCTTTGTGGTGAAGTTTACCCGACTGGACAACAATACAATACGCATACTGACGAAAGATACCGTGCAGGTGCAGGTGCGGGTAACAAAGCCCACACCGGCGGAAGATAAATCGTGGTACAAGCTGGCGGAATATGCTGCCCGCGGACTGATGAGTTTGCGAAATGTGTCTGTTAATTACACAGTGCAGTCGGGTTCTACCATTTCGGGATTTGGTACGGATATTGGCGATGCCTTTGGGCAAAGCAGTACCGATTTTGGGCTTTCGCCCGGTCTGAAATACGCTTTTGGGGCGGAAACAGGTTTGGATTTTGTGGAGCGTAGTCGCAACAGCGGTTGGCTGGTTATGGGGCAAAACGATATTTCGCCCGCCTTGCTTACTCGCACCGAGCGAATGGATATTAGAGCTCAAATAGAACCTGTGCAAGGGCTGAAAATAGACCTCGAAGCTCAACGCTCGCTCACCAAAAACACGCAAGTGGAATATATGCACGAGGGAATGCCAAAAACATTTAGCGGAAGCTACAGCATAACCACCATATCGCTGGGCACGGCTTTGCGGAGTGTGGGAGCAAAAAATGGCTATCATAGCGAAGCCTTTGCCAACTTCTTGCAAAATAGGGCAGTGATAGCCAATCGCTACAACGATGCGTATCGGGGGCTATCAAGCGGAGTAACGCTGGGAACGGCGGACATAAATTCGTCGGACGTGCTTATTCCGGCCTTTTTGGCTGCCTATTCGGGGAAAAGTGCGTCCAAAGTCGCTTTGTCCTCTTTCCCCTCGCTTGCGTCGCTTTTGCCCAATTGGCGTGCTACTTACGATGGGCTTTCGCACCTCTCGTTCTTGCGAAACAAGATGAAGTCGTTACGCCTTTCGCACGGATATTCCTCTCAATATCAGGTGGGTGCATACACCTCCTATGCCGGATGGAGCGAACTGTCGGCCGAACAAGGTTATGTGTTGAGTGTGCTTACGGGTAGCTACTTGCCGTCGTCGCCTTACGATATTTCGTCGGTTAGCATCACCGAGCGTTTCAATCCGTTGTTGGGAGTAGATGCCACCTTTAACAACAATCTTACGTTTACGGCAAAATACAACAATTCGCGTTCGGTAACGCTCAATACCACCTCGTACCAAATAGTGGAGGCATTGAGCAATGAGCTGGTGGTGGGAATGTCGCACAAAATACCGAACTTCAACAAAGCGTTGGGCATTGGGCTAAGCTCCAAAGGCTTTAGTAGCGACTTGGATGTGCGTGCCGACTTTTCGCACAAAACCATTTATGCTTTGCTCCGTAAGATAGAAGACGGATATAGTCAGGCTACCAGTGGTACCACAATGAGTAGCTTGAAGCTGTCGGCAGCCTACGCATTGAGTCGCCAGCTTACGTTGGGTGCTTATCTTGACCGCATTCTAAACGAACCGTTGGTATCTGCCACGTCGTTTAAAACCACTACAACCAATTTCGGATTGAGTTTGAAATTCAATCTCACACAATAGAGGAAGAGCTTTTTAAGTGTTTAAAAATCAGAGGAGAGAAACGCCCTTAAAGTGTTTCTCTCCTCTGATTTTTTAGTTTTATCTCTACTTTATTCTGCTTCTTCTGATGCTTGCTCCGCTTCAAAGTCCACGTTTTTCTCTACCAACAAGTTATACCATTGTAATAGCTTTTTGATGTCGGTGGGGTACACTCGGTCTTGGTCGAAGGTGGGCAATACTTCCCTAAAGTAGGCGTACAGCTCCTGTGGTTTGGCACTTACCGAAATAGATGCTTTTGCTCCGTTTTCTTTCTTCTTCAGATTGCTAAGAACTTCTTTCAGAGGAACTTCCTCTTCTATGGTGTACATTGCAATGTCGCCCAAAGCTACCACTTTATCTCGCGGATGGATGGGAATACGCTTTCCGTCTATCAACGATTCCACTACAATCATATTTTTTCCACTCGATACGAGTTTGAACAATCCGGGTTTGCCTGAAACAGATAATATTGTTCTGAGCATAATTTTCTTTTTTGTGTTTACTATTTTTTGATTAATGAAAAAATTACGTTGTTCCGTTTTTTTACGACGTGCAAAAATAATGGGATGTGCCAATTCTACCAAACGAAACGTCTAAAAAAGTTTTTCGTCTGACCCTAAAAAGGTACAACATCGCTGGGTGGCGGAGCCTGGTATCCTCCGTAGGGATGTGGTTCGTCGGGCATCTCGGCAGAGTTGATTTTGGAGGAGAAACTATACGCTACTCCATCGCCGAAGGTGGACGGATTTTCGAAGCGGGCAAACTCGTTTTTGAAGCGTAAACGCACATCGCCCGTGGCTCCGTTTCGGTGCTTGGCAATGATGATTTCCGCCAACCCTACCAACGAGTTCCCTTTCTCGTCTTCCAAAATTTTGTAATACTCAGGACGGTGGATAAAGCACACCATATCAGCATCTTGCTCTATAGCTCCCGATTCCCGAAGGTCGGATAGTTGGGGACGTTTGCCCTCGGCACCTTGCCTGCCTTCCACTCCACGGTTGAGCTGCGAAAGGGCAATGATAGGGATGTTCAGCTCTTTGGCAAGCCCTTTGAGAGACCGGGAAATCATACTTACTTCCTGTTCGCGACTACCGAAATTCATTCCGCTGGCGTTCATCAATTGCAGGTAGTCGATGATAATGATTTTGATGCCGTGTTCTCGTACCAAACGGCGTGCTTTGGTGCGAAGTTCGAACACCGAAAGACTGGGAGTGTCGTCCACGTAAATAGGTGCATCGTATAGCTCTTTGATTTTGGCATCCAACTGCTGCCACTCGTAGTCGGCAAGACGACCGGTTTTGATTTTCTCACCTTGAATTTCGCAGGTATTGACAATCAGACGATTAACCAACTGTACGTTAGACATTTCGAGTGAAAATAGTGCCACCCCGTAACCGTAATTGATTGCCATATTTTTTGCCATCGACAACACGAATGCTGTTTTACCCATTGCGGGGCGAGCGGCAATAATTACGAGGTCGGAATTTTGCCAGCCCGATGTGATTTTATCCAAATCGGTGAATCCCGTTTGCAAACCGCTGAGTCCGTCAGCCCGATTAGCTGCAATTTGCAACAGATTCATAGCCTGTTTGATAACGGGATTTATCTGTGTAACA
>JBHBVA010000102.1:0-7787 GCA_041793355.1 Bacteroidota bacterium
CAATGCAGCCACAGTTTTTTTACCCGACGATGAATATGATGCCCAAAACCCACCCTTATCCCCACGCTACGAGATGAAGAAAGGGGAAGAATATACCGTCCGCTTTAAGGTCAAGTCCGGATTTCAGATGCTGCTGTGTGTTACGGGAATGGGCTATCGCAATACGGCAATCAAAGCACGTATCACAGCTACGGCTACGGATGGAACAATTGAACCCATAACACTTTACAGCGAGCAGTATCAAAACAGCGAAGGGGTGGTGCAGCTACCTACCCCCTACTGCAAATACGTAATTCTACCTTAACTTTTTTTGAAATGAAGCGAATAATCAAACATAGTGTGTACGTGGCGATATGCCTATTGACAATGGTGGCTTGCAATCAGGGCGAAGGCGAAACGGTGGAGTCGGCATACGTGTTGCCTTTGCCTCCGGAACCTGTTTACAAATTTGCCCGTAGTGGCAACAGCAGCGTAGATGTGCAGGAATGTACTTTTTTGAGCCAACCCCTCAATTATATCTACAACAGCTATCTACGAGAGGCACGATTAACCAACACGGCGATGTACGAACTGATGACTGATTACTATTTCAATGGGCAGTACGGTCTGAAACCTGAACAAGAAATTTCGGCCTCGCCTTTGCACCAAAACAAGAGAAGGGCCGTATTAGACGATGTGCAGCAATTGTTCGATACTTGTAAACGAATTTCGGGTTACAATCAAAACGACTCATACAACATCCGTAGGAGGGAAGCAAAGGTAGGTAGCACCGGATATGTGGGGATGAATGCCGGCGACCCTAATTTGTTTTTTGTGGACGAAAAGGGCTGCGTAGTAGCCGAAGTATTCCGAAACTATATGATGGGAGCCGTATATCTGGATAAAATACAAAATCTGCATCTCAACGACAGCCTTTATGCCGATAGCACGTTGATAACCAATCACCAAAACGTACTTTTGGTTGCGGGACGGAACTATACGCACTTGGAACATCATTGGGACTTGGCGTATGGCTATTACAATGCTTTTTGGAAAGTGATGGCCCAGGCGGACGGACTCCCCATCCTAAAAGATAGCCATCGCACTATTTTTGAGGCATTTGTTCACGGACGCATAGCCCTGAAAATATATCACTATCACGAGGTGCGGAAGCATCTGCAAACCATCAAAAGCGAACTGTCCAAAGTGATAGCCATCCGCATTATGAATCTGTTGTTGGGAGTAAACACGATAGCGAACATAAACGAAGCTCCCGAATATGCTTTCGGATTTTTGTCGCAGGCACAAGGCTTGCTATATGCCCTGCAATTTACCTCCACAGCCGATGGAGTTCCGTATTTTAGCCGCACACAAGTGCTGCAAATGGTTGCTCAACTTACCGCCGGAAACGGATTTTGGGAGCAGAACCGCCTCTTATCCGATGTACACACCGAAGGTTCGTTGCTGCACATTGCTACACAAGTGGGATTGCCACTGGGCATTACTCCCGCCGATATTAAACGATAAAAAAGAAAAGACAATGATGAAACACCTGTTCAGTTTGCTATTGATGATAACCATTCCCCTGTGGGGAGTGGCACAAACCTCGCTCCGTCCGCCACGCGGGCTGGCATACACAGCCTTTCAGCGTGAAGTGCAGCTCACCTGGTTTCCTACCACCGTGCAAGGAGTACACTGGGAAATAGTGGTGGAGGGGCGTACTTTCACCAGCACTACTACCTCGTGCGTAATAAACGGACTACAACCCAACACAACCTACAAGGCAAAAGTACGTACCGTGAAAAATGGAGAAGCATCGGCTTTTGCCGAGCTGTCCGTACAAACGGAAACACCTCGTTACCAAGCCTCCGACCCGGCACGCATCCCCTATCTGCGTACCATCGAGTTATCGGGACGATGCCCCAAGCGACTGCCGCTCTATTTCAACGAATTGGTGGGCAGTGATGCCACTATCACCTATATGCTCAATGGTAAGTCGGTGATGCCCGATGCCGAGAATTGCTTGTTTATAGACACTCCTTTACACGAAGACAAATTGGTGGTAAACATTACCGAAAGCTCCGGAAAACGGTTTATCATTACCTATCGCTTGTCTGTGGTCAAATAGTTTTTTTTTGTTGAACTGTATAGATTTTTCCCATTTCTATGAATATACGCATATACTATTTGCTATCGGTAATAAGTAGCTTTCTGCTCGCATCGGCTTGTACCCATAATAGTTTGGACTCCTCTACCGCTCCTATCCGCATAGGCAAGGAGCAAATGCTCACCAACATCCGTTTGAGCCGTTTGGCCGAAAGACACATTTTGCTGTCGGGCGGTAATGGCAAATACAAAGCCAATGTAGAAAACTCACTCGTTGCCGATGCAAGCATACACAACGACACACTTAAAGTGGTAGGATTGCTGGAAGGTAGCACCTACATCACCGTGCAGTCGCACGACTATCGTGCTCGGTTGGATGTAACTATCGTTTCGCCCGATTTTATGTTTAGTCACGACAGCATCCATTTGCATCCCAAGCAAGAAAGCAAGTTCGTATCGCTGAGCGGTGGCGACAGGGTAACTCTGCAAAAGAACGACCCCGACGACATCCTTACCGTAAAGTGGGACGGCAACACCGGACTACTCGAAATCAATGCACATTACGAGGGGCAGGCACAGCTCATAGCTCGCACACCCGAAGGCGACCAACGCACCCTCGTGGTTACCGTCAGCCCGATAGACCAACCATCGGGGCTGGGAATATATGGTACGGGAGGCAAATTTTATAGCAACCAACAGAGCATCCGCCCCGTAATGGTGGTGCATCGTCCGGGCATAGGCACACTCATCAGCAACGTGGCAAGCCCCTTGGGCGGATATGCCTCTACGTATAGCGGTTCGGTACTACACATATCGCCTATTGTAAATCCGCAAGTAGGCAGTCGCACCACTTTAACCATATCCTACTCCATTGGCGGTGTAGCAAGCATCCCTGCCGGAAGTTACCCTGCTTACATCGAAAAAGTAACGGATGACGAAGTAACCCTACGAGGGAAACGGCACAAATTTATACTCCCCTACGACAAAGAGGAGCAAACTCGATTTACCTCTGTGGAAACAAAATGAGAAAATAAACGTCCGCACGAAACAAAATGCGGGCATTATAAAAACCAATTTAATTATTATACAAATCAAAAATTTATCACAACAATGAAAAAATTATTTCTACTACTTTCGCTGTCGGCATCCTCTATGCTGATGGCACAAAACAACCTGCTGAACAACGGTGGAATGGATAATGGTGAATGTTGTACCTATGTGAACGCAGCCCACTGGACACCTACCTCCATCACCTACCAATGGACAGAAGGCATATCCTATCCCGGTAGCAACGGATATGGTTACGGAAAAATCACTCCCACAGTAGGCGGCACGCTACGTAATTATATCGACGGTGCCGATGATGCAAAAATCTACAATGGCGTAAAAGTAGATGCCAACCAAGCCTACACCGTATCCTTTTGGGCAAAATCGGAACAAACCAATCAGGTGAAAGTGAATATCAATTGGCACACATCGCAAGAAGCTGCAATAACATCCACTACCAGCGAGCAGGTAGAAATCAGTGGCGATTGGAAACAGTACTCCGTAACCGTAACATCGGCTACCGATGCCACACGTGCAGCATTCACACTAGAGTTTGCATCCGCCAATGGCGAAATATTGCTGGACGAGGTAGTAATGGAAAAAGCACAAAACACCACCACTACCACACAAGAAGACCCTGCAAACATCGTGAAGTACGGCTCGTTTGAAGTGTTAGACCCCGATTATGGTAGAATGGTGGGCTGGTACACCAACAGCGTGGACAAAGAGCAACACTCAAGCGTACCCGCAGGCACCAATAGCCAAAAAAGTTTCCGACTCTGGACTGGCAGCGGAGTGTATCTCACCTCGTTCTATCAAGGGGAAAGCAATATCCTGGAAGTGGAGGCCGAAAAAACATATACACTCACTTTTTGGACCAAAGGAGCCGAAACTGATAAGTTTTCTGTAACCTTCCGCTGGTACACAGGCTCCCAATCGACAGACCAACAAGTGGTAATCGCCCCCACTAATCTACCTTCCGAGTGGACCAAACAAACCATTCAGGTAACAGTTCCGCAAGACACCGACAAAGCGGAGCTTCGCATCTCCTTTACGGGCGGAGCAGGCTATGCTTATATAGACGACGTGGTGATGAAACCGGCCGAACAAAATACGACAACGGCTCTTCGCCCTCAAGCAAATCCCGATACAGCTGTCAGTACCACTGCAAGTGGCATCCGAATAAATTTGCCCGCTACGCAAAACGTTAGCATTCACAGCATCAACGGTACTACTGTTTGGAATACAACAATGCCCGTCGGTACTCACACCATCCACCTGCCTCAGGGCATCTACACGGTAAAAACAGGACAGTCTGTCACCAAAGTTATCGTAAGGTAAAAACTCCCCCCAACGGAGACCGCCCTCACGGGTTCCAAAATGACAAGTGCAGCTTGTTATTATGCAATAGTCTCAACGGTAAAAGGAGATGGTTCTTCCCCCTAACGGGACGACCATCTCCTTTTCACATCTCCAAAAACAAAAAAGCGAGGCAAGCTCAAGGCCTACCCCACTTCCACTTTTTTATTATGAGAAAATGTTTTCTTAATCGTTAAATTTCGCTTTCAAGAACTCGCGGTTCAATCGGGCAATATTGCTGATAGATACATTCTTAGGACACTCTACCTCGCACGCACCGGTGTTCGTACAAGCTCCGAATCCGAGTTCATCCATCTTAGCCAACATATTTTTAGCACGAGATGCCGCTTCTACACGTCCCTGTGGCAACAAAGCAAGCTGACTCACCTTAGCCGAAAGGAAAAGCATTGCCGAACCATTTTTACAAGCTGCCACACAAGCTCCGCACCCTATGCACGAGGCCGCATCCATAGCCTCATCGGCATCGGCTTTGGGGATGGGGATTGCATTGGCATCGGGTACACCACCCGTATTCACCGACACATAACCTCCCGCCTGAATAATCTTGTCGAACGCTGTGCGGTCCACCATCAAGTCGCGAATAACGGGGAAACCTGCCGAACGCCAAGGCTCGATAGTGATAGTTTCGCCATCTTTGAACTTACGCATGTGCAACTGACAAGTGGTAATATCCTCATCCGGTCCGTGTGGATGACCATTGATGTACAAGCTACACATACCGCAAATACCTTCGCGACAGTCGTGGTCGAACACCACAGGCTCTTCGTTGCGACTCACCAATTGCTCGTTCAGCACATCCAACATTTCGAGAAACGAGCTGTCTGTGGACACATCCTTCAATTCATATTCTTTGAAAGCACCTTGATGTTTAGGGCTTTTTTGACGCCAAATTTTCAGCTTTATGTTTATAGTCTTATCCATAACTTTTTCTGCTTTAAACACCTCTGAACCAGAGGTTAGAAATTGTAATTTCTGTTTATTGTTATTCCCATTTTCCTTCTCGCCTGCCCCGCCCATAGCAAAAGCGGGGCAACCAAGAATGTTTTAAACTATTACGATTTATAGTTACGTTGTTGTCTTACTACAAACTCATAATCCAATGGTTCCTTGATAAGCTCCGGAGCCTCGCCCTCACCTTTGTACTTCCAACAAGCCACATACGAGAACTCATCATCCTGACGCAAAGCCTCACCTTCGGGAGTTTGATACTCCTCACGGAAGTGTCCACCACAGGATTCCTTGCGGTTCAAACCATCGTAAGCCATCAGCAGACCTATTTCGATGAAGTCCGAAAGGCGAATAGCCTTTTCCAACTCCGTATTCAGGTCGTTAGGCTCTCCCGGAATATACAGATTTGTCCAAAATTCTTTTTTCAAAGCAGTAATTTGTTCGATAGCTTTCTTCAACGACTCTTCTGTGCGTGCCATACCCACGTTGTCCCACATTATCAAGCCCAGCTCTTTGTGTAGCGAATCTACCGAGCGTTTTCCTTTAATAGCGAACAGTTTTGCAATTTTTTGACGAACCTCATTTTCCGCTTGCTCAAATTCGGGCAACGAAGTACTGAAACGAGGCACGGTAATTTGGTCTGCCAAGTAGTTTTGAATGGTGTAAGGCAACACGAAGTAACCATCCGCCAAACCTTGCATCAATGCCGATGCACCCAAACGGTTGGCACCGTGGTCGGAGAAGTTAGCTTCACCGATGGCAAACAATCCTTTGATAGAAGTTTGCAACTCGTAATCTACCCAAATACCACCCATTGTGTAGTGGATAGCAGGATAAATCATCATCGGAGTTTCGTAAGGATTTTCATCCACAATTTTTTCGTACATCTGGAAGAGGTTACCATAGCGAGCCTCCACTACATCACGTCCGAGACGCTGAATAGCCGAAGAGAAGTCCAAATACACAGCCAAACCTGTTGGATTTACCCCAAAACCAGCATCGCAACGCTCCTTAGCAGCACGCGAAGCAACGTCGCGAGGCACCAAGTTACCAAACGCAGGGTAACGACGCTCCAAGTAATAATCACGGTCTTCCTCTGCTATTTGCGTAGGTTTCAGTTTACCTGCACGGATGGCTTCCGCATCTTCTTTCTTTTTAGGCACCCAGATACGTCCATCGTTACGCAACGATTCCGACATCAACGTCAGTTTCGATTGAAACTCACCGTGTACGGGGATACAAGTTGGGTGAATCTGTGCGTAACAGGGATTGGCAAAATACGCACCCTTTTTGTAGGCTTGAATCAACGGCGAACCGTTAGACCCCATCGCATTGGTTGACAAGAAGAAAGCATTACCATATCCACCGGTAGCAATAACCACAGCGTGAGCAGCAAAACGCTCCAAATCTCCCGTAACCAAGTTGCGTGCAATGATACCGCGAGCACGACCATCTACAATCACTACATCTACCATCTCGTAGCGAGTGTAAAGCTTCACGCTACCCTTGTTCACCTGACGGCTCAATGCCGAATAAGCGCCCAAAAGCAACTGTTGGCCGGTTTGCCCTTTGGCATAGAACGTACGAGACACCTGTGCTCCACCAAACGAACGATTGTCGAGCAAACCACCATACTCACGAGCAAAAGGTACGCCTTGTGCCACACATTGGTCGATGATGCTGTTGGCAACCTCCGCCAAGCGGTGTACGTTAGCCTCGCGAGCCCGATAGTCGCCCCCTTTTATTGTATCGTAAAACAAGCGATATACCGAGTCGCCATCGTTTTGATAATTTTTTGCGGCATTGATTCCCCCTTGTGCTGCAATAGAGTGAGCACGACGAGGAGAGTCTTGAATACAGAAGTTCAGCACATTAAAGCCCATTTCGCCCAACGATGCGGCTGCCGAACCACCGGCCAAACCTGTACCCACTACAATTACGTCCAAGCGACGCTTGTTAGCAGGGTTCACCAATTTTTGGTGTCCCTTATAATATGTCCACTTTTCGGCCAACGGACCGTCTGGAATTTTTGAATCTTTCTTAGGATCTAATATCGTAGTCATAACTGTATGTTTTCTTAGTTTAAAATAATCATTCCCGATGTATTAGAATATTGTAGCTGTTCCTTCCAAGCAGGCTTTGGCGAAGAAGAAAAGTGTTACGAAAGCAAAAGCCAACATCACCACAGTTGCCAAGATGTTGCCGACACACTTCCAGCGGTTCATCCAAATTTTTCCGCTCATTCCGGTAGTGTGCATCGCACTCCAAATACCGTGCGAAAGATGGAACCACAAGGCTACATACCACACCAAGTAAGCTACCACTAC
>JBHBVA010000103.1:0-4256 GCA_041793355.1 Bacteroidota bacterium
CTTTGAAATATGAAAAATATAACATCCGTATTCGATATACATTCCAAAATGGCCGATATTATAGATGCAGATTACCGTTTGCTACTGTTAATCAATCGGTTGAATATCCCGATGGGGTTTGGTGGGCGTAGCATACAAGATGTGTGCAGGCAACACAGCATCGACCCCGATTGCTTTGTGTTTATTGCAAATCTGCAAACAAACAAGCCGTCGTTCAACTATGTAGATGCTTTTGAACAAATTGCATTTGATTCGATACTCGGCTATCTGCAGAAGTCGCACAGCTATTTTCTCGACAGACGACTGCCACATATTCGCCAAAGCGTACTGTCTGCCATATCAGGCGTTGAGCAGAATGTGAAAAGTATCATTTTGAAATTTTTTGACGTGTACTCCAACGAGGTGAAAGAACACATGGCATACGAGGACGAAGTAATTTTCCCCTACATTCGCTCGCTACTTGGTTTATCGGCCGACAAGTGCTTCTCCATCCGGGAGTTTGAATCTTCTCATTCGGACATCGAGGGAAAAATGTCCGACTTGTCCAAAATTTTAGAACGCCACATACAGAGCGATGTGGCATCAATGGAATTGACTCGTGTGCTGATAGATTTGCACATGGTGCAGGAAGAGCTTGATGTTCATACATTTATAGAAGACATGCTACTAATTCCTCGTGTTAAGCGTTTGGAGCAGAGGGTGATGGGGTAACTTCCCTACTCCTTTGCATTGCGGGACAACAACTCAACATTGCGAGGGTGCTTGCTGAGAATTTCCTCTCGCAAAAACGAGGTATCTACGTGTGTGTAAATTTCGGTGGTAGTAATTTTTTCGTGTCCCAGCATCTGCTGTATGGCACGAATATTGGCCCCACGTTCCAACAAATGGGTAGCAAAAGTGTGTCGAAAAGTATGCGGACTGATGTTTTTTTGTATGCCGGCCATTTCGGCATATTGTTTGATATAGTGAAAAACAGTAATGCGGGAGATGGGTTTTCCTCGCTTGCTTAAAAACACAAAGTCCTGACATCCTCGTTGAGGCTCAATTTGCTGACGATAAGTAAGATACAGTTCTACCTCCTTCCGCACCAAAGGTGAAATAGGCACAAGACGCTGCTTGCTCCCTTTGCCCTCTACACGGATAAAGCCGTCGTCGAAAAACAGGTCGGAGAACTTGAGTCCGGTCAGCTCCGAAATACGCAAACCGCAACTATATAGCACTTCGATGATGGCTCTGTTGCGGACACCTTCGGGAAGAGAAGCATCGGCTTCGCCTTTAATGGCATTTACCTCCTCAACAGTCAAAACCGTGGGGAGCTTTTGCCCCACTTGCGGAGTTCGCAGTAGCTCCGTAGGGTCTTGCGGAATATAGTCTTCCAGCACCAAGTAGGCAAAAAACGAACGCACCCCCGAAATAATGCGTGCAATGGAGCGGGGCGAAATTCCTAAATCGTATAACGTTGCCACAAAAGTTTGCAAATGCTCCAAACGCACTTGTTGCAGCGAAATTTGCTCTGTTTGCAAAAAACTTTGCAACTTCTGCAAATCGTCGATATATGCTTCGATAGAGTTGGGCGACATTCTCCGCTCCAGCGTCAGATACATTTTATATTTCTCGTTGATAGTCTGCATATTTCCATTAACCAAACAAACACGACGGCAAAGGTATCGCTTTTCTACAATTTGTTTGTTATATTTGCACCGTCTTACGATAAAATTTCACTTTTACGGAAGGCGTATATTTATTGATTTCAGTCCACTAAACAGATGAGTATCAAGTTTTTTTTTCGGAGGATTAGCACCGCTGTTCTGCAACGGTTTTCGGGTTATCAAATCCTTGCCATCGTTGCCTTGATAGTGTATGCTTTCTTCTTTGGGGATAGCAGTCTTTTTTTTCGTTGGAACAACGAGGAAGAGATTCGCAACCTAAAGAAGCAAATAGAGTATTATGAAGCGGAAACGAAAAGTAAACAAGAGCGTCTGAATCAGCTGAATAGCAATGCCGGCGATATGGAAAAATATGCTCGCGAGAAATATTTTATGAAAAAAGAGAATGAAGATGTATTCGTCCTCAAATAACAAGCAATAAAACAAATGTCCGACAAAACAAAAAATATTATTTACCAGCTATCGGCAAGCATTGTGTTGCTGTCTGCCGTGCTGTTTTCGTTCAGCAAAGAGGTAGCCCCTTACGGATTAGGCGTTGGTTCTATCGGTTTGATTATCACTACTATAATGAAACGATATACGGGTAAAAACGTCAGAGGCCGTAGGCTTGCCAATATGCAAGTATTAGGAGCCGTAAGTATGTTTGTTTCAGCTGTTTTTATGTACTTCCAACTAAGCTATTGGGTTCCCTTTCTGCTAATTGGTGCTGTATTGACACTGTACGTAGCAATAATGTTACCCAAAACAATAGATAAAGAATAGTGTAACATCCGTTACATATTTTGCAGAGAATTTACGACTACTTTTGCAGTGATAATTTACACATCGTTTTTTTTATTATGGAACAGATACACGCACACGAGGTGCTTTATATGATGGAGGGTAATAGTTACAGCGAGGCCTCTTTGAAAGAGGCTATTATTGCCCGATTTGGCAGCGAACAACGCTTTTATGCTTGTTCTGCCGATGGAATGGATGCCGATACTTTGATTGAGTTTTTGAAGAAAAAGGGCAAATTTATGCCTGCGGCCGGAGATGGTTTTACGGTAGATACATCAAAGGTTTGCGGACACGGACATTAGAAAAAGTGGTGATCATAAACCGATAGTTGTTTATAGAGAAGTTACCTTGAAAAGGGTAACTTTTTTCGTTGAAAAAAGTGTGGGAATTTTCGGTAACGGAATGTATTGCTTTCGATGGCGATTTTAGGAAGGAGTATTGGTGAAATATCCCTCTCAACTTATCATTCCCCAATCGTAGCGATTGCCTTTCAGCTTTTTAAGCTGGCGGACAAGCATCAGACTTTCAGCGGATGATAGTTCGGGGTCGGTGGCAAGTACTTCTTCTGCCATTCGGCGGGCAAAGGTAAGAATTTCTCCATCGCGGGCGAGGTCGGCAATCCGCAGATTGAAGGCCACTCCGCTTTGCTGTGTACCTTCGATGTCGCCGGGACCACGCAGTTTTAGGTCGGCTTCGGCAATGGCAAATCCGTCAGTACTTTCCACCATTATTTCCATCCGCTTGCGAGTGTGAGCCGCCAACTCGTAGGGCGTAACCAATATGCAAAACGACTGTTCTGCACCTCGCCCCACTCGTCCTCGCAACTGATGCAATTGCGACAATCCAAAGCGTTGAGCACTCTCAATAACCATCACCGATGCGTTAGGCACGTTCACACCTACCTCTATCACCGTAGTTGCCACCATTATTTGTGCTTCGTTTCGAGCAAATTGTGCCATCACCTCGTCTTTCTCCTTGGGCTTCATTCTGCCGTGCAATTTGCACACTTTGTATTCCGAAAATACTTCCGAAATAACCTCAAAACCGGACTCTAAGTTCTTCAAATCCAGCTTTTCACTCTCTTCGATAAGCGGATATACGATATACACCTGCCTCCCTATTTCCAATTGTTTGCGGATAGAAGCGTACAATTCGGCTCGCTTTTGGTCGTATTGGTGTATTGTGCGAATGGGCTTACGTCCCGGAGGAAGCTCGTCAATAACGGACACGTCCAAATCGCCATACACGGTCATTGCCAATGTGCGGGGAATGGGGGTTGCCGTCATTACCAACACGTGTGGCGGTCGGTCGTTTTTTTGCCAAAGTTTAGAGCGTTGCACCACCCCGAAACGGTGTTGCTCATCAATCACCACCAGCCCCAAGTTTTGAAATTTTACGACATCCTCAATCAGAGCGTGCGTGCCAATCAGCAGGTGAATGTTGCCGACCAGCAAGTCGGTCAACAAAGCGTCGCGTTTCTTTTTGGGAGTGCTTCCCGTTAAAAGTTCCACTCGCACGTTCATTCCGCTCAAAAATTCTGTGATGGTATGAAAATGTTGCGTTGCCAAAATCTCGGTAGGAGCCATCAGCGAAGCCTGAAAGCCATTCCCCTGAGCAATGAGCATCAACATCAAGGCTACCAACGTTTTACCGCTCCCCACATCTCCTTGTAGCAACCGATTCATTTGCGTGCCGCTTGCCATATCTTGGCGAATTTCGCGAATGATGCGTTTCTGAGCGTTGGTCAGCGGAAAGGGTAAATTGTGTTCATAAAAGTGATGAAAACTATCTCCCACTTTGGAGAATACA
>JBHBVA010000104.1:0-2657 GCA_041793355.1 Bacteroidota bacterium
GAAACGGAAGAACGCATCAAAGCCGAAACCAAAGCGACCATCCGTTGTATTCGTTTCGATGGCGACAAAACGCCCGGCGTATGTATGGTTACAGGAAAACCATCGGCACAACGTGTGGTATTTGCCCGAGCTTATTAAGTTTTTTTTGAATGGGGAGCAGAAGAAAATAAAGACGAAAAAGCAGACTGCTATAAATATTTTTGCACCCCATTAGGTAGTAGTAGATAGTTTTAAATAAAAACAGGGTCTCGGAGTTGATAAATCTTTGAGGCTCTGTTTTTTTCTGAAAGAAGTACAATTGGCACTTATACTGCCCGGATATGCACAAAACCTCCCCCGTACTCATCACGAGCGGTACGGGGGAGGCATTTTTTCACCCTTTTCTATTTTTCAAATGCGGGATATTGCCACAGTAAAAACAATTCCCAGCTCTTCGCCCCTGCGGGAAACGGGCAATGCAAAAACGCAGGGGGGAGAAAAATTCTGTGTATGCTGATAAAAATTTGAATGACTTAGTTTCGAACCAAGCGAACCGGATATTTTGCGGTAGCTGAAGGAACTACAGCAATGGGGCCCACAAGGGATGAATTTAGCGAAAATACCCGTTGCGACGAATATGCTGTTATGATGTTCATATTTGCCCACAATCCACTTTTGCTCCCTTTGTCCTGTAAGGCATCCGTATCGTTAGCATAAAATCCTGTAAGGGGGAAGTAGCGTGTAACATCTTCACTGTTGTTCACGTTCCAGAAGGTAACATCATCTGCAATGGTGGTGATGCTTCCGCTAAAGTTTGCACCCAAATAGCGGCTTGTAATTTTAATGTGTTCTTGTCCGGACACGTCGCTAACTACCTGATAACGATAGGCTGTTCGGAAATAATTGTTGCTGGTACCTCCTTTAAATCGGAGGCCGTAGGCCAATCCTGTGCTTTTAACCGTGAAATCTGATTGGGTGCCGTGCAAGGCATAGCTTACCGATTGGTGGCCTCCGTACTGAGAATCTCCATCTTGTAAATTGCTACGGTCGCTCAATACGTTGTATCCAAAAGTATTTTCGGGCAAAATTGAACGCCAAAATGACACCTGCGGTAGTTTGTAACGGTAGCCGTCGATATGCACACGCATTGCCGGGTCGAAAGTGTTTACGGCTTGCTCAAACGTGTAGAACGTACTGCCGGAAGTGCTTGTTGGGGAAGATACGAATGTTAATGTACCGCCATTGTCTGCAACGTTGGATTCAGCTAAATTTTCTAAAGACATTTTGGGGCGACCCAGCTCAAAAAAGTACACATAAGACATTCCGTTTTCGAATACTCTGCTCCGCTTTTGAGCTACGTCGGTGCTTCCCAACACGTTACCCTGATGGCTCATAAGAAGTATCTCGGTGCGAACTTTTCCCTCCGGTATTTCTGCAAGAGGACGATTCATTCCCCAATAAATCAGTGATTTAGTCTCGCCGGAAGTTATTCGTTGCCCTTTCAGACGAGACATTAAAGCTGAGTTTCCTGACCAATTGTAGGCTTCGTTCCACGTCCACTTAGGCTCGCTTAGGCCGGCTGTGGATAGTGCGTAATCGAAATGCCCGGAGCAGTCGAAACTGTTGCTCACACACGAAACATTAAACGTGGTTCCGCCGTCGGGCAATTGAATGCTTGGCGATGGGCTTACTCGCACGTGAATAAGTGACCCCTTAGGTTGAAACTGTACTGAGATGCGAGGTGCTCGTTCCCCCATTTTTTTGCTTACGGTGAAAGGTGTCCAAGCAAACGCCAATGGTATGCGTAAGGCGTTGGCGGGAAGCACTTCGGCAGGCCTTGCAAATTCATCTACCGTAAAATCCACTTTTGTGCGAGTGTCATCGAGCACGCCTCCGCCTGTCATCCCTGCAATGTACCAGCGTTCGCCAGCTTTGGGAGCTTTTGCCGCCAATTCGCTTTCGGACAATCCTATCAAATCGCCGGTGGGCAACAGGTTCAAGGCACTCTCTTTGATGTTTAAGGTGATGGAGCCGTCATTGTTGGTTGTTGCATTCCAGTCCACAAGGGCATAAAACTGTGCTGTTCCGTCAGCATTTCGTAGAAAGCAGTGTGTTTTCCAGTCTGTTACGCCCTCTTCGTTTGTGAACGGAGGGTAATCTTCATCCAAGTCTAAAGTTAGGGCACGGGTTCCGTCATATTGTACGGTCGGCAACTGAAAGTCTCCGCTCATTTCCAAATTGATGGTTACCACAGGTGTTTCTTGCGTTTTATCTGCGGGTTTTATTTCTTCCGCTTCGCTGCTACAGGCGGCAAAAACCATTACCGCTAATGCGTTGAAAAATAAATGTTTAAGTTTCATTTTTTCTTTCTGTTTTTTGTGTTTAAATAAAAATGTTTGTTTCTTACTCGCCCCGTCCGAAATTACCTACGGACGAACTGCCGACTCCGAAATTCCCCACATCGGAGCCTCCGGTTCCAAAGTCTCCTACGGAAGAGCCTCCCGTTCCGAAATCATCTATACCCGAACCGGGTGTTCCGAAATTGTCCACTCCGGCTTGCATTGAGAGGCTTGTCAGGACGTTCGGGCAAGGTACGGCACTTGATGTTTCTGCTTTTGGCTGAATGTAGTTTTCTTTTGCTTGCTTTACATACATACAAGAAATAATTGATTGAATTA
>JBHBVA010000105.1:0-3570 GCA_041793355.1 Bacteroidota bacterium
CCTTCTTGAAAATCCATCATACCACAAGCGGATAACCTAACTTCCAGAGAATAAGAATGATACTACCTACCACAATGCGGTAGTAGCCAAAGGCTTTAAAGCCGTATTTGGTAACAAAACCGATAAAAAATTTAATGGCAAGCAATGCCACAACAAATGCTACCACATTACCAACTATCAGTGTACCAATATTATCCTGCAATAGTTGATAACCTGTGGGCGAAAGAAAAAGCTTCAGCATCTTGTAACCCGTAGCAGCCGCCATTGTAGGTACAGCCAAGAAGAACGAAAATTCGGCCGCATCTTTACGAGTAAAGCCTTGCGACATTCCCCCAACAATAGTCGCCATAGAACGCGAAACACCGGGAATCATTGCAATACATTGAAACAACCCTACAACAAAAGCGTTTTTGTAGCCAATCTCTTCACCTTCATTATATTGGGGCCGATTGAACCACTTATCCACAAACAGCATCACCACACCCCCAACAATGAGCATAACTGCCACTACCTGAATGCTTTCCAATAGTTCATCAATCTTGTCGCTGAATAGGAATCCCAACACAGCCGCCGGGATAAAGCCAGCCAGTAGCTTGAGATAAAATGTCCACGACTGTAAAAAGCGTCGCCAGTAAAGTGCTATCACCGAAAGGATTGCACCAAACTGAATGATGATAGTAAATGCCTTTACAAACTCGTTGCTTTCTACCCCCAAGATGCCTTGCGTAATAATCATATGCCCGGTGGACGAAACGGGGAGAAACTCTGTAAGTCCCTCTACAATAGCTATGATAATTGCCTCTATAACACTCATTTATTCGTCTGTTTTGTTATGAGGAAGAAGGATGCCAACAATCATCATCAAAAAACCGATAAGACACAACATCGGTGCAATAACAATGCGTCGGGTACTGAATATATCGGGATTAAAACCGCTTTCTATCGACGAACTTTCGCCTCCCATCAGCATAAAACCTATCACCACCAGCAACACGGCAACTCCGCATACTACAAAGTTGAGCTTACCTAAGGCAAAATTACTTTTTTTCATATTTCCAATATTCTTTTAATTCTCTTCAAAACCACATCACACTCGGTAATAATTGTCCGTTTTCATCCTCAAGTATCTGTTTACTGCAAAAACGGTGGCTATCACCGAAAGCAAAATTCCCAAAACAAACACTATTGCAGAAATTATCACCAAATCCGAAACTTTTATAATACTCTCTATTTCAGGATATTCTACCGAAAAATAATACACCAAGCCCACAATAGACAAATTGGCCGCCACCGCCGCTATGATACCCGCTCCCATCATTCCACAAACAAAAGGTTTGCGAATAAATCCGTTAGTAGCCCCTACCAAGCGCATTGTATTGATAATGAAACGACGTGAATAGATATTTAATCGTATAGTATTCTGTATCAGTGCAAAAGAGATAAGCATCAACAAACCCGCTATCACCAGCAGACTGGTACTTATCTTAGAAATATTAACATCTATCCATTCCAAATCGTCTGTGTTAAACATCACATTCTTCACTATCCGCACCCCTTTCAGGTCATTTTCTATCATTTGTAGGCTGTCGGCATTCACATATTCCGATTTCAGGTACACATCAAAGCAGTCCGATGCCGGACTGTAACCCAAAACTTCTTCCGGGTCGCGTCCCAAATATTCTATCAAATCTTTTTTTATTTCCTCTTTACTGATAAATCGTACCTGACGCACGTATGGCTTCTGTTGCAACTTCAACTGCCATTGCTTCACCATTGCTACATCCATATTCTCTGAAACGACGAACGAGATAGATTGAGTTTCTTTCACCAGCGAAGAGAGCCCTCGCCCGGCTAAGGCAACAAGCATCACCGTACCCAAAACAAATAACACCAAAGCGATACTCACAGTGGTGGTAAATTTAGCCGTAAAAATGGGAGTCGCAACTCGGCGACGGATATTCGACATATTCTATCGTAATTTAATAAAATTCAGCAGTATGCACCGTCCTATTTTTCAACGACGGCCTGCCACAGCTACCATTAGGGCAGAGATACCGCAAATTGGGTGCAAAGTAACAAAATAAATGGCACCATCAAACGGATTCTTTATTTTTTAACGCTCGGCAAATTCATTTATACTGAACTCTGCACTATTTACCATAAGTACGAAAATACTCTTCAGCAAGCCTCTGCTCTTGCCCCGAAAAATTGCATTTATGTGCAGAATTAACACAGAAAAAAGCACAAAACCACTCGGATTCTGTGCTTTTCTTCGTAAAGAAGAATTACTTGTTTTTCGTTTTGCCTTTCAAATATGTTTGCAAAAGAGGCAAAACGTACTTCCATGAGCCTGCTGCAGGCAGAATAGTGGGCAAACTCTTAATTATCAACGAGCTGAAAAGTCCACTTTTTTTCGCAGATGAATGTTTATTACCGAATTTCTTGTCGATATACGAACGAGCAATACTTTGCACGACAAAAGCAACTAATCCTCTGGGAATCAATCCTGTAATAAAAGACATCTTGCCAAGAAATCCCGCACGGTTCGAATCAGCCTGCCTACCGCCGGACATAAGCATCTGGGTAGCCGACCGAAACAGCAACGGCACTATCGTCTGTTCCACCTCGCCAAAAGTATTTTTCAACTGCTCTTCTTGCTTTTGAGCAAGGGTTTTCAACTGTTCCTTTTCGGCACGCAACGTTTGCAACGGAGTGGGATTAAGCAACTGATTCATCTTTTTTTTGTTCGGCTTTCATTACCGCATCCAAAACAGTGTTGGTAAACTTGTCCTGAATACTTTTTCGCTTGCTGATAATAACCAACAACACAGTGATACTCAACATTAAAACACCGGAAAAACCTATTAACCAACTCTCAGTACATTGTGCTATCACGATAGCTAATGTAATGAGCATCAGCATCACCACAGGCACAAGCACAAATGCCACCAACAAGCCAAATGCCGCAACGGAGGCTATGATGCTACCTTTTTCGTATGCTTCCAGTTGGAGGATACGCAAGCGTGTGTCCACATAAGCAGATACTTCGGCTTTTATGCGTTCCACCATTTGCCCGATAGGACTACTTGTTTTTTCGTTTGCTTCCATGTATTGTAGTGTGTTTCAGGGATAATATCTTCCTCTTTAATCAGCCTTTGTGGTAAGTTTGTTCACGTTATCTTTTACTTTGTCCACCAGGTGGTTCAAATCCTCAAGCCACTCTTCTTTTTTGTCGGAAGTTGCCACATACGTAGCAGCAGCTCCAATAGCCGCACCAATTGCTAACCCAATCCAAAGTTCCAATTTTTTCATAATCTTCTGTTTTTAAGTGTGATACAATAAACTTGGTTACTTACATATAGAGAACGGACAAAGAGCCTATTTTGTTGCCCTTTGTCCGGAGTTTTTTATCGTTCGGTTTCGCCAATGGCTTCACCCAACAAAGTAGCTGATGTACATTCCGTAATTTTCACATTTACGAACTGCCCAAGGCGGTAGTTTTCCTTAGGAAAGATAACAACCTTATTTTGAGGAGTTCTGCCAAACAGATGCTCACGCGAACGTTTGGAG
>JBHBVA010000106.1:0-3317 GCA_041793355.1 Bacteroidota bacterium
GATGAATTTTTCAAATTCAGTACAAAATGTATTCACAGTACAAAAAATATCTGTAACTTTGTCTAAATTAATCATGAGAAATAGTTGTTAAATATTTGAATGTTAGAAAATTAAATATACAACTATTTTTCTTTCTATCCAATACTTTTACTCAAAATCATTAATCGAACTCAGGTTTGCACGGGCTCCAAAATGACAAGTGCAACTTGTTATTTTGCCAGATTTTGGAGAATACGGTAATCGCAAGGCATTAAGACTGAGGGAGAAGGGAGTTTACATCTGTAAATGACCAAGCCCGAATGTCGAAAATAGCGAAGAGAGTGCCGTATTATGCAATAGTCTCATTTTGTAAAAGGTTGTGTTTATACAGAGTTATTAATTGGAATATTTATTATTCTTGCGAGCCTTTCCACTTCAATAGAAGAAAATCGTAGCATTTCATTATAGCCAATGGCACACCTACTCCCACCACTGAGTACACAACCCACAAATATGTACTATCTACGGATATTACGGGGCAGTCAGCTAATTCGGTTAAAGGCTTGTTGTACAGCCAAATAACTACTAAATGTACTAACTTAAAAGATGTAATGTGGAATAACAGTACGTATAGTGAGTTTTTCCCGGCATAGTCAAGAAAGTGTGAGATAGCTCTCAGTATGCTTTGCACACCATTAGGAATGCTTGCGGAGCTTTGGTAGTAAAGTAGTTGTTGAGCTACTCCAAAGATAAAGAGTATTCCCGATAGTGAAATAAAGAAATACAATGCAATATCTGTCCCTTTTACTAATGCCACTCCCATTTGTGGTAAATATATGGCTGATAAAAGGGTGATAAGCAGGGTGATGCCTATAAGTAAGATGGAGTTATACCAGGAATATCTAATCTTGTTGTATAAATATCCTACTCCAAAATAAGCTGTGGCTAAAAAAGCGACACTACCAAGCAGTGGTACCTTGAATGGCAGGATAGAGTAGGAAAAGGCGATAGCAACCAATACTAAAGTTACAGCAATTCCGTATTGCAAGCGATTTGCTTCAAAATACCTGTTTCCCAATTTGCGAATGATATAGAACAGTAGCGAACCCAAAAAAAGTTCCTTGAAAAACCAAAATCCACCTATTAGATTCTCATCGGTTTTCATCACAAGTATTTGAATAAGTTGTGTTGTGAATTCCGATAAAGAATAATAGTGGGTATAAAAATGTAAACTTGCGAACACGTTATGCAGCAATAGAAATATCAATGCCCACTTTACAAATACTTGATATAGCCCCTTAATTTTTTGCTTAACGAACAGTCGGGTGGGAGCATTCAAATATTTTTCTTTGAATAGATAGCCCGATACAAAAAAGAAACAAGGCAAATGAAAGAGGTATATCCACCTCTCTAACACAGGAGTAGGCGAGGTGTGCCCAATCACCATTAGTATAATGGCTATACCTTTCACAATAGAGGCTAAGCTATTGTGTGTATGGACGTTTTCCGAATAACTTATCATGATGTAACAGTGTTAGATAAATCCAAACTTAAAATTTGTATTAGAAACAAATGTAAATTCATCAGATTCGCATATCTTATTCCAACCTTATCGAGAGCAACATTTATAGCAAAGTGTGTAGTTCCTCATCTCTGATGAGTAGTTCCGATTTCCACCATTTCGTATGCAATATATAGAAACAGAACTTCTCTAATGGGACAATCGCACTCTTTTGCCTATGTCGGGTTCGAGATATGCTACTGACGTATTCTCATGCTACCAAACCTAAAAAAAAAGAGAGAAACTTCGTAAGAAAATTTCTCTCTTGGAGCGGAAGACGGGGCTCAAACCCGCGACCCTCAGCTTGGAAGGCTAATGCTCTATCAACTGAGCTACTTCCGCAAATTGAGTGGGCAGTGATGGATTCGAACCACCGAAGTCGAAAGACAGCTGAGTTACAGTCAGCCCCATTTGGCCACTCTGGTAACTGCCCTTTTCAATTACGATGCAAAGGTAAGAACTATATTTTATATCTGCAAGAAAAATCGAACATTTTTATTGCAGTTATTGCAGCTTCATCTCCTTTGTTGCCGTGAATGCCTCCTGCACGGTCTTTGGCTTGTTGCATATCATCGGTAGTTAACACCCCGAAAATGAAGGGGATACCAAACAGCGAATTGAGGTGGGTAATGCCCTGAGTAACTCCGCTGCACACATATTCGAAATGCGGTGTGCCACCTCGCACTACACAGCCTAATACGATAACGGCATCCAAATCGTGAGCTTCAGCCACAGCCTGGGCTGCAAATGTCAGTTCAAAAGCTCCGGGAACGTAGTCCACAATAATATTTTCGGGTTTTACTCCATTGCTTTGCAGGGTGGCGATGGCTCCGTCCCGCAGGGCAAAGGTTATTTCTTCGTTCCACTCCGATACGATGATGGCTACCCGCATTTGTGCGGTTTTTTCGGCATCGGGCAGGCGAGCCGGGTTGTAGTCGGACAAATTATGATAAGCTGTTGCCATAATAATCACGAATTTTATTTAGCAGTAATACTTAGTAATACAAAAAACAAAAGCTGCACTTATAAGCATTGCTTGCTTAGGGGTACAACTTTTGCGAAATCACTTTTTTGTGGTAGAGGAATTTGCTCCTCGTTACTTTTTCAACATTTCGGCTTCGGCAATGTACTTCTCGGCTTCAGCAGCTTCGGGACTTGCCATATAGTCGTTTTTGATTTTGGTAAATACCTCAATCACCTTGTCGTATTGTTTTAGCTGACGGTAGGCAATACCTGCTTTTTTCAAATAAAGTGGGGTAAGCATTGCATTGTCGGCTTTTTTCGCTGCTTTTTCAAACTGCGATGCCGCATCTTCCACTTTGTTTTGGTTGGCATAGCAATCGCCGATGGCACCTATCACGGCAGGAGCTATCAGCTCGTCGTTGCCGCTAAATTCTTTCAAAAATTTCAGAGCCTCGTCATATTTCCCCAATCGGGCAAACGAGATGCCTGCATAGGCTTTTGCCACATTTCCGGCATCGGTAGAGCCATATTCGTTTACGAAAGCAATCATTCCTTCCCACTCTTTTTTATCGCCGTACAAAGCCACAGAGTCCTGCTGGTTGCGGAAATATTCTTCACCCTTGAATAATGCAGTTTGTGCATCTGTTCCACGCTTTTTCAGATAAAAAGTATCAATACTCCACCATACAATACCTATAAGTACGATGGCACCTACGCCGATAAGGAGTGCTTTCAGATTTTTTTGAAAGAATTTAGCGGCAACGACGAGCTGATAGCTCCTGCCGTGATAGGTGCCATCGGCGATTGCTATGCC
>JBHBVA010000107.1:0-2634 GCA_041793355.1 Bacteroidota bacterium
AAAAAGTACGTGAAGACATTATCAAAAATATCAGTTTCCGTGGGGCAAATGTTTGGATTTTGGCTTGTGCTATTTTTATAGCCTCCATCGGTCTGAACGTAAACTCTACGGCCGTAATTATTGGGGCTATGCTCATATCGCCATTGATGGGTCCTATTGTAGGCATTGGTTTTGCATTGGCTACCTACGATGTAGAATTGTTGAAACGTTCGGGAAAAAACTTACTCCGAGCCACTTTGGTGGGGTTTGTTGTTTCGTCTGTTTATTTTTATCTGAGCCCGTTCAAAGAAGTGCAGTCGGAGTTGCTGGCACGCACCTCTCCCACTATTTACGATGTGATGATAGCTTTTTTGGGGGGCATTGTGGGTGCCATTTCCATCACGAGGGTTGATAAAGGCAACCCTATACCCGGCGTTGCCATCGCTACGGCTCTGATGCCTCCGTTGTGTACGGCAGGTTTTGGGTTAGCTTCACTTAGCTTCAAGTTTGTAGCGGGAGCTTTGTATTTGTATGCCATCAATTGCTTTTTTATAGCCCTTTCCACGTTCTTGGTTATTAAATATCTGAAGTACAAGCCGGTAGAAACGGAAAATAAAATTCTTGACAAAAAAGTGAAGTATGTTATCTACATCTTGATGCTGCTGATGATAGTACCCAGCTCGTACTTGGCTTATAATCTTTTGCAAGAAAAGCAATATAGTCAAAATGTGGACGATTTTATCACCGATGAGTTTGTAAACAAGGGGTTTACGGTGATTTACAAAAACGTGAATTACAACAGCAATCCCAAAACGATAGAACTTGCTTTTTTATCAAAAAAAATTGATAGTGCAGAAGTGAACCTGATGAGAGAAAAACTGCCTAATTATCAAATATTCAACACCAAACTATTGATACGGCAGGACGCTTCTGACTTGAAAACGGAAATCTTGTCCGAAATCAACAAGAGCTCAAATCAATTAACCCAAAGAGACATCCAACTAAGCCGACTCGCCAAGGAATTGGCTACTTACAAAAGAGGCGATAAGCAATTGGACACAGAGGTAAGGCTTCTGTTTCCCGAAATTGACGAAATTTCTTTTGGCACAGTAACTGATTATCGTTACAAAGATTCCCTAAAAACCATCCCCATCATAGTTTACCGAGCTGAGGAGCAAATAGATGAGGCTAAACTATCTGAGTGGATGAAACTACAATTTGATGTGGCTCAAGTGAAGGTGATATACCAGCAAAAAAATTAGTTATGAAAGTAATTATTAGCGGAGGTGGCACGGGCGGACATATCTTTCCTGCCTTGTCAATAGCGGATGCACTGCGGAAACGTTTCCCCCAGGTGGAAATTCTGTTTGTAGGGGCAGAAAATAGGATGGAGATGGAAAAAGTGCCTGCGGCAGGTTATCGTATTGTAGGGCTGCCGGTGGCAGGTTTCGACCGCAAGAACTTGCTACGAAACTTCTCGGTGCTGAAAAAACTGTGGCAAAGTATGCGTTTGGCAAAGCAGACTTTAAAAACGTTTCGTCCCGATATTGCCATCGGGGTAGGTGGCTATGCCAGCGGCCCTACGCTCAAAGTGGCTTCCCGGTTGGGGATTCCCACCCTGTTGCAAGAGCAAAACTCGTATGCCGGAGTTACCAACAAGCTGTTGGCTAAGCGTGCCGAGTGCATCTGTGTAGCGTATCACGGAATGGAACGTTTTTTTCCGAAGGAAAAGATTGTACTGACGGGAAATCCTATCCGTCCCAATTTGGAATTGGATGCCGGGCAACGTGATGAAGCCTATCGGTATTTTAACCTTTCGCCCCATAAAAAAACGTTGCTGGTGATAGGTGGCAGCTTGGGGGCTCGCACCATCAATCAGAGTGTTTTGGCAAATTACCACAAACTGGTGCAAGCCGACGTGCAGGTGCTGTGGCAAGCCGGAAAACTGTATGCCGACGATTTGCGTAAACAGTTGGCAGAGAGGGGATATACCGACTTACCGCTGTACGATTTTATCACGCAAATGCAATATGCCTACGGTGTGGCGGATGTAGTGGTGTCGCGAGCTGGTGCAAGTTCCATTTCGGAACTGTGTCAGTTGGGTAAGGCGGCTGTGTTGGTGCCATCTCCCAATGTGGCAGAAGACCATCAGACGCAAAATGCAATGGCTTTGGTGAACAAGCAGGCTGCTTGCTTGGTTACCGATGCCGATGCTCCATCGCAGTTGGTAGATGAAGCGTTGAAGCTGTTGAGCGACGATGCTCTGCGGCAAACGTTGCAAACAAACGCTCGCAAATTGGCCCTACCCGATGCTGCCGAACGCATTGTGGACGAGGTGGAGCGAATAGTGAATATAAAAAAATGATAAACAGTTAGTAATGAATACAATACAAAATATCTATTTTTTGGGTATCGGAGGTATCGGCATGAGTAATTTGGTGCGATACTTTCTTGCCAAAGGGAAAAATGTGGCAGGTTACGACCGCACGCAAACCTCTCTCACCGAGCAACTTACGGCAGAGGGAGCTTGCATCCATTATCACGACAGTGTGGATGCCATTCCTCCCGCATTTACCCAAAGCGAAACCACGTTGGTGGTGTACACGCCGGCCATTCCTGCCCATCATAGCGAAATGGAATACTTCCGTACTAATG
>JBHBVA010000108.1:0-3420 GCA_041793355.1 Bacteroidota bacterium
AACACCACATAGCGAATGTTGTCGGTTTTTACGGTACGACGCTCGATGAGGTCTATCAGCCGTCCGGGAGTTGCCACAATAATTTGTACTCCTCGTTTCAGAGCCTTTATCTGGCTTTCGATGCTGGAGCCTCCGTACACGGGCAAAACGTGCAACCCCTTGATATACTTGGAGTAATCGTTGAGATCACCTGCTATTTGCAAACAGAGCTCACGTGTGGGAGCCAGCACCAACACTTGCGGAGCCACCAGCTCCACATCTACTTTTTGGATAACGGGCAAACCGAAAGCTGCGGTTTTTCCCGTTCCGGTTTGTGCCAATGCAATTACGTCACGTACTTCATTCAGCAAATACGGAATCACTTCTTCCTGTACGGGCATAGGATTTTCGTAGCCCATCTCTTGTATTGCCCTCAGTATAGGAGAAGCAACACCTAATTCTTCAAATGTCTTCATTAAAAATCAATAAAACTAATGTGTTCGCGCCGGCATTGCAAAAATTGCACCCGGCTCAGGTTTCTATCAGAGAAAGGGGGTAGCGACTTTGTTTCTCCTTCACACCCCTGAAACCGACGAACAAAAAGCGGAGAGAAAAGTCTTATATCCCAACAGTCCGGGCCTCTCAAAAAAAGCCCCTTGCGACAAAAACGGTGGCAAAGGTAGCGTTTTTGTTCGGAATACACAAACCGAGAACGCTTCTCCTCCCCAAAACAAGATTAAATTTTCAAAAAAATAAATGATAAGCAGTGTAAAGTGCTTCGTTTTTGGGGCTTTGTATTTTTGCCCCGCCAATTTTGGCAAAATCTATCTTGCTACACCAAAATCTATCTTGCCGATTAAAGTTGCATTGCATCCGTGTGTGTGAGTTTGCAACCACCTCACCAAGACAATATTTTCTTTCGGCCAATAAACCTTTGCAGGCCGATGCTTGTTTACTTGTCTGCATTCCTCCGAAAGGGGGAAACAAGCGACGACAAAATTCCGAATATCAACATAAAAAACAAGATATAATGAGCAAGCAAAACGATGGCTCGGCAAAGGGCGAAAGCCAATTTATCACCATTTTATCGCGTGTGGCTACTGTGGTGGCTGTGTGTATGTATGTGAGTTATATACCTCAGTTACAAGCCAATTTAGCCGGCAATGGTGCGGACGGAATGGCTGCGTGGCTACAACCGTTGGTGGCAGGCATCAACTGTACGCTGTGGGTAATTTACGCTTTGTACAAACGCGAACGAGACATCCCTGTGGCTTTGGCAAATGCTCCCGGCATCTTTTTCGGGTTTGCAACAGCCATTACTGCCTTGATACAATTTTAAGAAGAAACATCTACCGCAAAAAATAAAATGCACAGAATAGAAGATTTTGAAGTGATGGCACCCGTGGGGTCGTACGACTCGCTGGCAGCAGCCATACAAGCCGGAGCAAATTCGGTGTACTTTGGCATCGAAGGGCTGAATATGCGTGCCAAATCGTCCAACAATTTTACGGAAGACGACCTCCGCAACATTGCCGACATCTGCCGCAAGCACGGCATCAAAAGTTACCTGACGGTGAACACCATCATCTACGACAACGACATCAACCTGATGCACCGCATCGTAAACGCTGCCAAAGAGGCGGAAGTGTCTGCCGTGATAGCATCGGACGTGGCTGTGATGATGTATGCACGCAGCATCGGGGTGGAAGTGCATCTTTCCACGCAGCTAAACATCACCAACACGCAGGCTTTGATGTTTTACGCACAGTTTGCCGATGTGGTGGTGCTGGCACGCGAGCTGAATATGGACCAAGTGTACGCCATCTATCAAGATATTGTAAAACACCAGATAAAAGGTCCCTCCGGCGAGCTTATCCGCATCGAAATGTTTTGCCACGGAGCATTGTGTATGGCAGTTTCAGGCAAGTGCTACCTCAGTCTGCACGAAAAAGACTTGTCTGCCAACAGAGGAGCTTGCAACCAGATTTGCCGTCGCAGCTTTATCGTAAAGGATAAGGACACCGATATTGAGCTGGAAGTGGACAACGAGTACATTATGTCGCCCAAAGACCTGAAAACCATTCATTTTATGAACAAAATGATGGATGCCGGCGTGCGTGTGTTCAAAATAGAGGGCAGGGCTCGCGGACCCGAATACGTTCGCACGGTGGCAACCTGCTATCGCGAAGCCATCGAGGCATATTGCAACGGAACCTTTACTCCCGAAAAAGTGGCCGACTGGGACGAGCGTTTGGCAACAGTATTCAACAGAGGTTTTTGGGACGGGTACTATCTGGGGCAACGCTTGGGCGAATGGTCGAGCAACTACGGTTCGGGGGCTACCAAACGCAAGGTGATTTTGGGCAAAGGCATCAAGTACTACTCCAACTTGGGGGTTGCCGAGTTTCAAATGGAGTCGGGCGAACTGAAAGTGGGCGACGAAATTTTAATAACAGGACCCACTACGGGAGCAGTAACAACCATAGTGGAAGAAATTCGCGTAGATTTGAAACCGGTGGAAAAAACCGTGAAAGGCGAACGCTTCTCCATCAAGCTGGCTGACAAAATCCGTCCGTCGGACAAGTTGTTCAAATGGGTGAAGGTGGACAAAACAAGCAAGTTTGCCGACAAAGAGAAACAAACCGTAATAGAGAGCCCGCACTAACAAGGGTTTTCTTTGCAGAAAAGAATCAACCATCGGGATTTATATTCCCGGTGGTTGATTTTCGTTTGTATGGAGCTATAACAAAAAAATCCCCCTCTCCGGTTTGGGAGAGAGGGATTGAAGATGCAAGAGGGGAGGAAGCCCTATGGCTTCACCACTTTGATGGCTTTTCCACCTTTTTTCACGATGTTTCCGAACTTTTTCCACACATCCGCTTGGCGATACTGCCCTACCGTGCCGGCAGGTACACGCAATATTGTGTTGTGGAGAGAAGATAAGAAAAATACATCCCAGGTGATTACCAACGGTGTAGTCCAATTCACGGCAACTTCTTTCAGTTCTCGGCAATCCTCGAATGCGAAATTTCCAATACTTTTAACTGAATTAGGGATATTAATACTTGTCAGTTTGGTACACCCCCTAAACACTTGGTTCGCAATGCTTGTAACGTGGTTCGGAATAACAAATTCTCCCATTTTCCCGGCAGGGCAGGTATGCAGAGTGGTTTTGTCCTTGCTATACAACACACCATCCTGCGAGGCGTAAATCGGATTAGTTACATCCACATTTATGCTTGTCAGTCCCGAACAACGCAAGAATGCCGACAGCCCGATGCTTGTAACAGAGCCAGGAATATTTATACTCTTCAGCCCCAAACAATGCGAGAAAGCATACATTCCGATACTTGTAACCGAGTTGGGAATATTTACACCGGTCAAGTTCGAACAACGCGAAAAAGCAGAGTTGCCAATACTTCTAACCGAGTTTGATATATT
>JBHBVA010000109.1:0-3119 GCA_041793355.1 Bacteroidota bacterium
ATTACAGTAGAAACTCATATTGTAAAAGGCATTGCCTACCAACAAAGCGTTGTTATACACGTCTTTACCTTCGGCAATATAGCCTTTCATCTCGATGAGCTTTTGCACCAGTTTACCTTTGGTGTACTTCACACGTTGCGGTGCTGCGTGGTCGCAATCGTGGCAGTCTTGTATCTTTCCGTTGAAAGGATTTCCGAGTAGTACTACCGTATCGCCCGAAAGAGCAAACCAATTGCTCGCCTTTTGCAAATCGCCGTCTTTAAGTACTTCTTTTACAGCCTGATAGTCATACAGGTCGGCAAGTTTTACAGTAGTTTGCTTGTGGCAAAACGCATCGTAGGCCGTAAGTTTAGACTTTTGCATAAAGGCTTGATAATTAGCCAGATTTTGAGCGTTGGTATAGAACGCCCGGTCGAATACAAAACATTGAGCCTTAACTGCATCACCTTGTGCCAAATACTTTTGCGACAGCGTTTGGCGAATCCAATTTTGAGCGTGTAGGGTACGAAATACATCTGTGGAGTAATAATCTTCGTTAGAGAAGAAGTACAACCACTGTAAATCGGGCAGAAGACGATTCTCGTCGTTAGCGGTAATACGTTCCAAACGGGCTACTTCATTTATCAATACAAGTAGTCGCAATTGATTAGCGGCCAATTCATTGTTGGTATTGAGAGTGCTTTTTGCCTTTTGGTAAAAGGTATTGGCATCGCTGTAATTATGCATCAAAAAGGCTAAATAACCGGCAGACACATTCCACAAAAACGGATTGTGTACCTTACCTTCGTTTGCTCGCGAGCTAATCCAATCGTAAGATTCTTTTAGTACCTGCCGAGCAGAATCGGCTGTTACTTCACCATAATTGAGCTCCGAAATATTGAGAAGGCGAATTAACAAGGTGTTCATTTTGGCACTGTTGGGCAACAGTTTGTGAATCTCCTTCATCGAGCGAAGCTCATCGGCATAAGACAGACCCAATATTTCCCAAAGTGTAGCCTTTTCGTTGGCTGTTTTTGCCATCAGCAAGGTAGCATTCCAATCACTTTCCTCTTGCGGATGGAAACTCCAATGGGCGGTAGTTTTCAATCTGTTATTACCCTCAAAAACAAGACTATAATAGTAATTTGCCGTAGGATATTGCTTCAACTTGTAATAACAACCTGCCGCATAACTGAGCGTGCGATAATAAATGTTGGATGGTGAAAAATTGCCTTTGGTTTTCTCAAAAAAGGAGATACCTTTTTGTTGGTCGTAAAAAAAGTAGTATCTAACCAACTGAAACCAAATACGTTCCTTGATGAAAGCGTCTTTTTCGTTAGAAAATGCTTGCATCAATTTTGCTTCCAGTCCGTTAAGTGCGGAAACTTTGGGCTGAGAATAATCATAATACCACGCTTGCTCCGGCTGCGAAGCATAACTTTCAGCTTGCAAGGCAAGCGAAAGGTAACCCAAAAAGTTTTTGCTCCGCTCGCCACCTTTGTGCAGTTGAACAAACGAACGTTGCAATGAATCGGCAATCTGCTTGGATGGCACGGACATTTTGGAGTGCAGAAGCCCAACTCCCTCTTTACCGGTGCGATACATCACACGGGCAATAGTGGCTGTATCTACTTTGTTGTTCAGGTACTTATGCCACTCTTGTACGTTAATATCGGAAAACCGGGTAGTGTGAGTATCCGTATCCGTGTAATAAAACATTGTGGAGTAGAAGAATGGCTTATACGCATCATCCTCGGCTAGAGCTTCGGGAGTGATATTGGTACCATACGGAAACCAATCGCCTCCATCAGCACAAGCTTTCACTACTTTATAACCTGCTGTTAGCAGGGCAAGGCTACCGCAAACGGTGAGCCACTTTTTGATAGATTTGTGTGTCATATTTTTTTATGTTTTTATCGTCTAAATCAAAGAATATCACCTCGTTAATAGCATTTGGAACACTCTCCTTAATATCATCGGCCATTTCCGTCAGTTGTTGTTCGGCAATGCTTTCTATCTTTATTTCATCACCTTGTTTCAGATAAATACCGGCAAAAAATACACTTTGTTTCACCCGATAGCGTTGGGTCGCTATTCGCTCTATCTGTGATAAGGCAGAAAGTTCATTTTCAGCAATTTTGCTAAGTAGTTGTACCACTTTTCCTCCCCTGATGTGTATTCCCCAACTGAAAATAGGCAATGCCACAGCCAGCGGTAGTGGGTAAGGAGTGGTAGGTGTGAGATAGCGGCGAGCGGTGTTACGTTCGTAAACGGAATTGAGCGTGTCTGCCCCGATTTTCCCCATATTGTAATACATCAACACCCCTTTATCTACAGGGGGAACGCCCGTAGTTTTAGGATACTTATATTGGTGCAAACGAATGGTAGAAGACAGCACAACCGGATACGCTTTGCGAAATTGCCTTAAAAATTCAAAGAAAGGCTTTTGCGTACTTGGCGACCAATCGCAATCGAACTGCACCTCGCTTGGCGACACTTTGAAATGTGTATTCATCTGCCGAATGAGGTCGGCACAATTGGCTACAAAGGTAGACATATACTCGGCCGGCATTTTTACGAATACATCGTTTTTTATATACACTACCGGTATGATTTCCAAATTATTAAAGATTTCAGATGTACCTCGCAGAGGAGCTTCGGGAATGGGTAAATTCCGTTCGTTTACCTTCACATCAAAGTAGCGAACATACAAGCGTTTGACATCGTTGTCGGACAAAGTTGTTTTTTGCAAGGCATCTGCGGATGCAACACTCTTCCAATAATAAAAAGACACAGCTACATTGCCATCATTACAAGATGTTAGTAATGAGGCATATACAAAGATAGCAAAAAGCTTAATTCTGTTTTGTAGAATATTCATAACTTCTGTGAAGCGTGGTTTCAAAACACACCCGACAAAGATAGTGTGTATTGCCGAAAATACCAACGACATATCTATCAAAAGGTATATTTTAATGCTAATATCACTAAAACAATTAAACGTAAAGCGGATTAAATGATGTATTTTGTATTACTTTTGCATCTTTGAAAATCAAATTCGTATCTACATAATCATTTCAAGATGAATAGCAAAAAGGAATTTCTAAAAAAAAGTTTTGCTTGTTGCTGCCTCTTTTTTC
>JBHBVA010000110.1:0-3854 GCA_041793355.1 Bacteroidota bacterium
AACGAATGAAATTGTTTGTCCATTTCGTTGGAAACTTAGTTGGGAAAATATTGAAGCATGGAGCATTGATAAAGAAAAACGTACATTGTTGTTATCATCACAAAAAGGCAAATGCTTACATCGTTTTGATCATATAAGAAAGGAAGACATAGAAGCTTTGTATAATGAAATAGAAGGAAATAATCTTATTTGTAAAAGTTAATAAATGTATTTAAGCTTTTTTTTGGGGGGATTGTTAGGTTTCTATAGTCTTTTGGGTATTGTTAAATATATATAATGATCACTTCATTGTTTAGCTTTAGAAAAAGAAGTTTTAGGGATATTTCTATCATGTGTTTCGCTTTGCTATAACACTTCCCTTTTCGTTTGAACCTTGCTAAATAATGTCTTATTCTGCTATTATAACCTTTGACTGTATAAGTTTCTGCTTTTGTTTGAATATGTTTTCCATGAGGGAGAAACTCCTTATAACTATTCCAATAGTCAGAATAATACACTAATGCAGGAATATTTTTTATCTTTTTCCAAAGCTTTACTCCAGTATCTGTGCTTCTGTCTCCACAGACAAAAGAGATAAATCGTTTTCCAAATCGATCAACAGCAATCCATACCCAACAGTAGTTTTTTTTGAACCTATATATGTGTGCATCTCATCTAATTCAACAACTGAAACAGACTCCTCTTTTTGTGGTAAAGCAACCCTTTCACCCCATTCTTTTACCCAATAGTAAACGATCGTATGACTTATTTTCAATATCCGTCCGATTGCTCTAAAACCTAAGCCCTCCAAGTACATCTCCAAAGCTAATCTACGAGTAGCAACTGATTTTATATTAGATTTCTGTTGAACAGTATAACGATAATGGCAATCTTTGCAATAATGGCGCTGACGACCACCAATAAAGCCATCTTTACGATGATTTATGCTTCCACATCTTGGACAATCCATAGTTTTTTTCAGCAAAGATAATAGTACTATATGAATTTAACAATACCTCCCGCGCCGACCAGCGTATGAATCTCGTCGATAAACAGAATAATCTGTCCGTCCGAACGGCTGACCTCGTTGACTACGGCTTTCAGACGCTCTTCAAATTCGCCCTTGTATTTCGCTCCTGCAATCAGAGCGCCCATGTCGAGCGAAAAGATTTGTTTGCTCTTCAGGTTCTCCGGCACGTCGCCTCGCACAATACGATGGGCCAATCCCTCGGCGATCGCCGTCTTTCCGACTCCCGGCTCACCGATCAGGATCGGATTGTTCTTCGTCCGGCGACTTAAGATCTGTAACACGCGACGAATCTCTTCATCGCGCCCGATCACCGGATCGAGTTTCCCCGATCGTGCCCGTTCGTTGAGATTGATGGCGTATTTGCTCAGCGAATCGTAGGTATCTTCGGCCGATTGACTCGTCACTTTGCTGCCTTTCCTCAATTCTTCGATAGCGGCACGTAAGTCCTTCTCGGTCATGCCGGCGTCTTTGAGCATCTGCGACGCGTCGCTTTGTTCCGTTAGCAGCGCCAATACGATATGCTCGAGCGAAACATACTGGTCGCCCATTTTCCCGCAGTAATCGATGGCTTTTTGCAACACGGCGTTAGCCTCGCGGCTCAGGTAAGGCTCGCCTCCCGCAACCTTCGGATACGACTCGAGTTTTCGATCCAACAACTGATTTAAACCCGCTGCATGGATGCCCAACTTCTGAAACAGGAACTGCATCATGCTCTCCCCTGTCAGAATGACAGCTTTCAGCAAGTGCGTCGCTTCGATACTTTGCCGGTTCTGCATCCTCACCAGCTCGAGCGCCTTCTGCACCGCCTCTTGCGATTTGATGGTAAAATTGTTTAAATTCATTTCTTTCTCCTCCTTTGTTTTTTACGATAATTTGTTTGACACGAAACTTACGACAAATAAAATGCCACAGAGCGATTCATGACAGAATGGCGCATTTCTTCCACGCATGGACGCGGATGTTCTTTTTAATCGGTTTAGCGTATAATTTTCGATTTTATGATACCTTTGTACCGAGTTATTACGAGTATATTCATATTTTTCGGCTATAAAAAAAATATGCCAATAACTTCAGTTTGTACTGTTCGTTGCAATAGTATCGAACAACAGTTATATGTTATGATTTCGGACAAAATACAACAGAGACATTTTTTATCCCTTCTGAATGAAGGAGATGTAACCGCTTATAATCTTCTTTACAAGGAATACTATGAATTGATGGTACTTTACGCCTGTCGGTTAACAGGTAATTGCCTTATAGCTGAAGATTTTGCGCAAGATGTGTTTGTTTCAATTTGGGAGCGTCGCGTGCAGTTTGCCGACTACCGAAGCATCCGCGCATATCTGTATCGCTCCGTACGCAACTACTGCATTAACTACAGTCTTGCCCCACGTTCAAAGCAAGTAGACATTGATGAAACGCCACTTATTGGACAACTTGCGTATGACCCCGACCTTTCATTTATTGAAGAAGAAGTATATAAGCAAATGTTTACTGCCATCGATCTGCTGCCCAAATGTTGCCGGGAGATCATGTTGAAAGTCCTGGAAGGGAAAAAAAATACAGAAATCTCCGCAGAAATGTCACTCTCTATAGAAACCGTCAAAACGCAGAAACGTAGAGGAAAAGAGATGCTTCGTAAATTATTGGACAGTCGGCTCTGATTATTTTTTTCGTTTAGTTGTCCCCTTTTTTTCGTTCTATCTTGTCTTATATTTAGTAGTATGAGCAGTGGAAACTCGTAATTCAACTGTTATATACTAATAATACTAATGTAATATAAACACAACAAGATGGAACAGATAGATCGTATAAAGCAGTTGTTAGCCTTAAAATACTTGGGTGTACTTACTGTAACTGAGGCCGAAGAATTGGAACAATTGTTGAAACGACATCCAAGTTTTCGCGTTATAGCTGATCATAACTTAAATCGGCATCAAATAAAGAATCTTTATCAAGCATACCGCTCGGCAACTCATCGGCCGGATTTTGAACAACTGATTAGCCACAAAAAAAATAAACCGTTGGTGGGTCTTTTGGGCATCTTAAAATATGGTGCAGCTATATTGTTACCCGTTGCCATACTGATAAGCAGTTATTTGTTTCTAAACCGTCAGGCAGAACAAGATTTGGCCCCTACGGCATTTACAGCCATGTTAAGTACTTCCGGACAGCAACAGCGTACCTTAGCCATGATGCCGGCAGAATCATATGAAGCCACTGAATTACAATCCTTTTCGATAAAAAATGCTGATTCCAATACTACATACACACTCTCTACCTCGCCTATTGACGAGTTCCGGGTGACCCTCGAAGATGGGACAGTAATTCACCTCAATCACTCTTCAACCTTATATTTTCCAGAACGCTTTGGGTTAATGGAACGTAAAGTGATTCTATGTGGAGAAGCTTATGTTCGAGTAGCCAAAGATAAACGTCCGTTTCTGATTGTTACCGACGCAGGTACTATTCAACAATACGGTACCAGTTTTCATGTAAAAGCATATCACAAAACACAAACAGAAGTGGTATTGGTAGAGGGTAGCATCGGAATGAATAGCCATGCAAACAATCCTTCTCAATCGCCTGTCATGATGCAACCGGGACAGATCGGCCGTTTTGCAACTGACGGAAACATTTTGTTAGAAGAGATTGATACGATTCCTTATGTAGCATGGGATACGGGACGGTTTAACTTTGACGACTACCCACTCTCCGGCATCATGCAAGTATTGGAAAAATGGTATGGGATTGAACCCATATTTGAAAATCCTGAATTGAAAAAATTGCACTTCAGTGGTGACATTGATCGCTACGGTACCATTACGCCAGTATTACACGCTAT
>JBHBVA010000111.1:0-2952 GCA_041793355.1 Bacteroidota bacterium
AGTTGTCCACCCCGGCCTGCATCGACAGGCTCGTCAGGACGTGTGGTAGGGGTACAGCTTGCAGCACTCCGGCACGGGGCGGAATGTAGTTTTCTTTTGCTTGCTCTACATACATACAAAAAAAAATAACTGTTTGAAATACTGTTAATTATCGCGTTTGTGCCATTCGCTTTCTTTCCCCGCAGGGGGAGCTTTTGAAGAAACGGCGTGCAAAGCAAAAAAAAAAAAACGTCGGGCCAAATCAGACCTAACGTTTAACAGTATTTTAACGTTTTAAACTCACACTCCGTTACACATTACAATATAGTCCGGAACAAATGTCACATCGGGGTCTAATGCCAAAGCGGAGATTAGCGGGGCAAATGAAACAGTACGGCAAGTCCGCCCGTAGGGCGATTTTTTACGGTGATGCTGCCTTTGTGCAACAGCACGGCATTTTTCACAATGGCCAAGCCCAAGCCGGTGCCACCGGTGTTGCGTGTCCGCCCCTCGCTGACACGATAAAACCGCTCGAAAAGTCTGTTCAGATGTTGCTCGTCCTGCACACCGGCACCGTTGTCGGCAAAGGAGAAGTAAAGATGCTTTTCGTCCTGCTTGTATAGTTGCACATCGATGGTGATGCCCTCGCCGGCATACCGCACGGCATTGTCTGTAAGATTGCGAAAAATGGTGTATATCAGATGCTTGTTGCCTTGCACCGAAGCCTCCGCCGGCAAGTGATTGCGAAAGGTGATGCCGTGCTGTGCAAACTGTGCGGAATAGTCGTCCGCCAGCTGCGTAAGCAACGGATGCAGTTGCACCACCTCTTTGAGGAACGATTCGGGAGCTTCCTCCAGTCGGTTGAGCATACCGATGTCCTGTATCAGCTCCGAGAGGTCGATGGTGCGACGATAGGCTTGTTGCAAAAACTGGGTTTGTTGCTCGCCCGTAAGCTTTTGCTCGATGATAGTCTCCAAATATCCCCGAATGCCTGCCACCGGCGTGCGTAGCTCGTGGGCAATGTTTCCCGTCATCTCCTGCTTGATGCGTCGTGTTTTTTCGGCCTCCGTTACGTCGTTTATTATCAGCTCAAAACCTCCGTCTTCAAACCTGTTTACGTGTAGCAAAAACACCTTGCCTTGCTCGGCAAGTCGTGTTTCAAAATAAGGCTCCTTGCCCGTGCGGAGGAAGCGGGCAACGGCCTCAAATCGCTCCTCTCGGAGGAAATCCTGCGGTTCGCTATTGGGCTCGCTGCTCAGTGTGTTCAGGTGCTGAATGAACAGGCTGTTGTAAAATTGCACCTGCCCGTCTGCCGAAAAGAAGCAAATGCCCTCTTCCGACGAATGGATGTGTTGCAACAGCTTTTCGCGTTCCAATGCCAGCTGCTGGCGATGACTGTGCAGCTGTGCAAAAAGGTCGGTAAGGCGTTTGCCTATCTCGCCCAGCTCGTCCTGCGGAAAGGCACGTGCCGTAACCTGCCCTTTGTCCGCCATCTGCAAAAAGTCGTGCAACTGCTTGATAGACACTCCGTAGCGATTGCTCACCATCCGCAGAACGAACAAAAACAGCACGAACAGGACAGAAACAAAGCCCAAAAACAGATAATTGGGGCGAAGCTGCTGCTCCACCTGCACGTCGTAGGGCAATGCCACCCGCACATAAAATTGGGGGTAACGGCGGGCAAAATACAGATATTTGCTTTGGGTGGTGGCCGACAAACGGATGTCCGAGCCTTTGCCGTGCAGCTGTGCCTGTTCTATTTCGGGGCGATGGGCGTGGTTGGTCAGTTGATTGTGTTGCACACGATTGTCGTAGCACACCTTGCCATCGAGGGAGATTACCGTGAGGCGTATCTGTGGCGGAAACAGCGTGGTGTCGGGCTTTTGGTGATGGCTGTATTGCTGTGCCAACACTTGGGTGTAAGCATCCAGCCGCTCTTGCAGCATCTGCTTTTTGGTGTTGTGGTCGCTCACGTACACAAACGCCACAATGCCCACCGCAAACATCGCAAAGATGAGCGTAAGGTACAGAAACAGCTTTTGCTTGTACGTCATTCGCATAGTGCTTGGGGATTGAAGCGATAGCCGTAGCCCGATTTATTGACAATGGCGGAAGCGTAGCCACCCAACTTTTTCCGCAGGCGGGCAATGTGCACATCCACTGTCCGCTCGGTGATGTAAGGCGTTTCGGCCCACACTTGGTCTATGATGTCCTGACGGGGAAAAATGCGTTCGGGTTGCTTTGCCAGCAGAATAAGTAGTTCCAACTCCGTTTTGGTCAGCTCCAAAGCTTTGCCCTGCAGGGAGGCCTCTTTGGCATCCACATCGATGGACAGATGCCCGAAGTGGAGCTTGTCGGAGGTGGGAACAACGGCCTCAGGTTGTGGCGAGCGTCGCTTCATCACCGCCTTCACCCGTGCCACTACCTCCTTGATGGAGAAAGGTTTGGTAATGTAGTCGTCGCCTCCTACGGAGAATCCCGTGAGCATATCGTTTTCGTTGTTTTTGGCGGTGAGGAAGATGATAGGGATGTTTTCGCCCTGCTCCCGCAGTAGCTCTGCCAGCTTGTAGCCCGACATTCCTTCCATCATCACGTCGAGCAGCATCAAATCGTATTGCGAGGGCTGCTTCTGCAAGGCCTCTTGTGCCGAATGGGCACAATCCACCTCAAACTGCTCGTAGCGAAGGTTGAAGAGCAGTATCTCGCAGATGTCTCTGTCGTCGTCCACCACCAATATTTTTTTTGCCATAGCCTCTGTTTCTTTCATTATTTTTTCTGAAGTGCAAACTTACACATATTATTTTGAAAATGGTTTTACATCTCATGCAAAGCAATATAAAGCACCCGGAAGACAATATAAACGCCCTACAAAGCAATATTAATTAAAAGGTAGAACAATATAAAGCACCCGGAAGACAATATAAACGCCCTACAAAGCAATATTAATTAAAAGCTAGAACAATATTAAGTACC
>JBHBVA010000112.1:0-2921 GCA_041793355.1 Bacteroidota bacterium
GCATCGGGTTCGTCGTTGCGAAACTCGCCTGTGAGCCAAAAAATCTCCCGTCCTGCTCCATCGGTGCTTCGGCGAAATTCCTTAATCCATTGCCCTTTGGTTTGTCGGCACACTTTCAAACCCTTCACCCGTTCCACATCCGGAATATTCACATTCAGGCAAACACCTTTGGGAAGCCCTTCGCTCATAACTCGTTGCGTGATAAGCCGGGCTATCTTTTTCGACTCCGAAAAATCTGCATTGGCACTATGATTGGTCAACGAAAATCCAACGGAGGGAATCCCCCAGATACAACCTTCGATGGTAGCCCCCATTGTTCCCGAATACATCACACAGATAGATGCGTTGGTTCCGTGATTTATTCCCGAAATTACGATGTCGGGCTTACGGGTAAGCACCTCGCAAATAGCCAGTTTTATGCAATCTACCGGAGTGCCGGTGCAGGCGTAAATGGTGAGGTCCTTTTCCTCGCTTCGCTCCAGCAAGCGATAGCGGATGGGAGTAACGGACGTGATGGCACTCGACATACCCGAACGAGGACCATCGGGTGCAAACACTACCACTTCGCCCAGCCCCAAAACGCTTTCGGTAAGCGATTGGATGCCTGTGGCTTGGTAGCCGTCATCGTTGGTGATGAGGATAAGGGGTTTATTCTTTTGCATAAAAATATTTCATTTCAAAAATTGTCGAGCCACAAAGGTAGCGATTTTTATCTATCCCAGCAGTTCGCGGAAGGCTTCTTCTACCTTGCGTACTTGCACAATCTTGATATTCACCTGCGAGGTAAAGCCCTTGAGGTTGTTGTGTGGGATAAGTATTTTGCTGAAACCCAGCTTTTCTGCCTCCAAAATACGCTGTTCGATGCGATTGACGGGGCGAATCTCGCCCGACAAACCCACTTCGCCCGACAGGCACACATCCGTGTCGATGGGCATATCCAAGTTGGACGAAAGCACGGCAGTCATCACGGCGAGGTCAATAGCGGGGTCGTGTACACGCAAGCCACCGGCAATGTTCAAAAACACGTCTTTTTGTGCCAACTTAAAGCCGGCACGTTTCTCCAATACGGCAAGCAACATATTCATCCGACGGAGGTCGAAACCAGTAGCCGACCGCTGCGGAGTGCCATAGGCGGCAGTGCTTACGAGTGCTTGCGTTTCGATGAGGAACGGACGAACCCCCTCAATTGCCGCCGCAATGGATATACCGCTCAATCCGTCGTGATTTTGGGTGAGCAACAGTTCGGACGGGTTGCTTACTTCACGCAGCCCGTTTTGTCGCATTTCGTAGATACCCAGCTCGGCGGTGCTTCCAAAGCGATTTTTGATGCTCCGCAGGATGCGATACATATAGTGTTGGTCGCCTTCGAACTGCAATACCGTATCCACAATATGCTCCAACACTTTTGGACCGGCAATGCTGCCCTCTTTGTTGATATGCCCGATGATGAGTACCGGCGTGCCTGTTTCTTTCGCAAATTTCAGAATGGCGGCAGAGCATTCCCGCACCTGCGAAACACTTCCCGGCGACGACTCCACCGTTTCGCTGAAAATGGTTTGTATGGAATCGATAATCACCACATCGGGATTGGTGTTGCGGATATGTACAAATATCTGCTCCAAATTGGTTTCGCACACGATGTAGCAACTCTGATTGTGGGGATTGATGCGGTCGGCACGCATCTTCAACTGGCGGGCACTTTCTTCGCCCGATACGTAAAGCGTTCTCTGGTGGTCGATACCCAACACCGTTTGCAGCACCAGCGTAGATTTGCCTATGCCCGGTTCGCCGCCTATCAATACCAGCGAACCCGGTACCAATCCTCCGCCTAACACGCGGTTCAGTTCGCCGTCCTTCATATCTATGCGAGGCTCGTCAGCCGTTTCTACATCTCTCAACTTCAGAGGTTTGCACTGTTGCTTCTCGAACTGAAGTGTAGAGGTGCGTTGTGCCAAGGTTGTAGTTGCCACCACCTCTTCCGCATACGTGTTCCACTCGCCACACACGGGGCATTTGCCGTGCCATTTGGGCGAGTCGTTACCGCAATTGGCACACACGTATGCCACCTTTGTTTTGGTTTTTGCCATCTGCTCTGCGTTCTGTTTATCGGGTTACTATCACTTTGCTTCGTGCATCGCCTTCAGAGGTTTCCGCCACTACCACATAAACACCTTGTTGCCAGCCATTTATATAGATAGGCGAACGTTTGGTAGCAGCTACCAATCGCCCTGCGAGGTCATATACTTTTATGCTTCGCAGCACGGCAGAGGTATTCACTGTCAGCATATTGCCCACTATCTGAGGGGTAATTTCTATCACCAATTCGCCCGTAAGGTGTTTTCCTGTTTGCAAGCTGCCAATACCGTTGATTGCCAATACATTGTAGTTGGCGGCATTCAAATACTTTTTCATCTGTTGTGACGGATATTTATCCCAATGGTAATAAAATCCGCCATAATAATCTTTTGCGTTGGGTAGCGAGCAATATGTGTTTCCGCCGGTGAGGGTTGCTACTACCCGTCCGTCGGCATTGAACAGCGGGCAGCCCGACGAGCCAACGGCCGTTACTCCGTGCCCGTTGGCGGTGGCAGTGTAGCCCAGCAACCAGTGGGCATTGGTAGCACCATCGGCAGTCATTCCGGAATAAGTGTAGGGCTCCGCCTGCTCGGTGAAAGTGGAGATTTTTTTCAAATCGCCACTTGGGTGATGAATGGCAACCCCGCTTGCCGGAGCAATGTAGGTGGCATCCCATCCGTTGTAATACACGTCGTACGATGCCGGGATGCTGTCCTGCAATTGCAGAAGCACTCCGTCCGAACCGCCATCTAAAGGTATATCCACCAGCAAATTAGCACCTACCATTGTTTTAATACCTGTGGGAATGGTGGTGCGGTCGCCACAAGTGGCAGCTTCGTAATGGA
>JBHBVA010000113.1:0-5003 GCA_041793355.1 Bacteroidota bacterium
CGTCCCGAAGCGTTGATGCGTGGACCTATTTTAAAGATTATATCGCTCATTGTCAGCGTTTTTTTATCAAGCTCGCATAGCTCGATGATGCCCTTCAAACCAAGTCCAGGCGAGGAGTTTAGCTGTCGCAATCCGTGATAAGCAAAAATTCGGTTTTCGCCCGTAATGGGCACCAAATCGGCAGCGATGCTCACTGCTACCAAATCTAACAGTGGCACCAGTTCGTGAAACGAAATTCCATTGTTTTGAGCCAAAGCCTGCACCAGCTTGAAGCCTATACCGCAGCCCGACAGGTGTTCGTAAGGATACTCGGAGTCAGCTCGTTTGGCATCTATCACAGCTACCGCATCGGGCAAAACATCGCCGGGCATGTGGTGGTCGCAAATAATTACGTCTATACCCTTTTGCTTGGCATATTCCACTTTCTCCACAGCCTTAATACCGCAATCGAGGGTGATAATGAGCTTCACTCCTGTGTCTGCAGCATAGTCGATTCCCCGATAGGATACGCCATAACCTTCATCGTAACGGTCGGGAATGTAGTAATCGAGATTAGACGAAAAACGACGCAGAAATTTATAAACCAACGCTACGGAAGTGGTGCCATCCACATCGTAGTCGCCATACACCAAGATGCGTTGCTTCTGCCCCAAAGCTTTTTCGATGCGGGCAACTGCTTGTGGCATATCGGGCAACCGAAACGGGTCGTGCAAGTCGCCCAATCGCGGTCGGAAAAACCGACGAGCCTCCTCTTTCGTCCTCACATTGCGACGCACCAGCAACTCACACAAAGTAGAGCTGATGCCCAAGTCGTTAACCAGCTGTTCTTTGGCATTTTGCTGTTCGGGTGTAAGTGGTTCGTAATTCCATTTATAAATCATTGTATATCGCTTTTTCATCACATCAAAAACAGACAAAGATACAACTTTTGTGCCAACTCAAGAAGAATTTGCTCGGAACGGAAATGTACTTTTTCATCGAACAACCCTACACGAATGGATGGAGACAAACTACATATTTGCAAACAGGCATCATCCTAAAAGAATCCGCAAAAAGAAAAGCCCCTTTCTTTCCAGAAAATGTTATTGGAAAGAAAGGGGATTTCAAACAAGTATTCGTAACCTTTAATGCTCTTTGTGCCCCTTGTGGGTGAGGTATAAGGCTCCCGAAAGCAATAGCGTGCCGATGCTGAGCATTAATACGTCGCTCACGGTTTCGTATCGCAGGCTTACCGAGTGCTCGAAAAACGACACGATAAGAATCATCAAAATCACTTTCCCCAAAGACGTTTTCAAATCGTCTATGCTATTTATTTTTAGCCAATTGGGACGAGAATCGTCTTTTAGACTTACGGGGTCTATTCTATTGATAAACAGCTCATAAAGTCCGATGCTGAAAATAATCAGTACGGTGGCGAAGAGGTAACCATCTACCGCCTCAACGAAGTAAACTACCTGCGAATTTGCTTCAAAATGGTCGGAGGTAACGTTACGAACTGCATACTTTATGCCCGAAAGCACCTTGATGGAACTTGTTATAAACAATACTACAGATGCCAACATAGAGCCTATCACCGCCAGAAAGGTTACAAAGCGTTGCCCAAACAGTATCATTTCGAACCCTTGCACATAGCGTGGCTTAAAGTTGAGAATGGGTGGATAAGTGATAGACTTGTCTTTTAGGTTTTGCAACAGACGTTTATCCACTTTATCAGTGTATCCTTTTCTCGTTATTTTGGCTCTGAGCCATTTAGCTTCGCCCGCATCAATTTCGCCGGGGGTATCTTCGTCTTCCAGCAAATAAGAACTGATGGTATCCACAAAGAGGTCGTAAAATGAAGCATCTACGTGTTCTGCATTTATGCTGTCTTTCAGTAAAAACAGAAACTCTGCCTTTTCCTTATCCATTACAACCACCTCCTTACGAATAATTTCTACTTCGGTAGGTGTAATTTTACCATCTGCAAAAAGTTCTCGTTTCAGATGCAACAGACGTTCATTCATCATCGTATTGAAAATCTATATTTTAGTTTAAATATCTTTTTTAGCAAATAACCTTGCTACTTCTCCAATCCAAAGCACTACGCTTGTGGCTACGATAACTATTGCCCAAGTGAGCCAATCCAACGGTTGCACACGGAACATTCCGCCACCAAAAGTGGTGATGAGTATTTGCCCAAGTATAATGAGCAAGGCTATCAAAAGAAAGTTTTTACTTCCGCCCAAGTTGGCGAACGACGAACCTCCCGAACGGTAGGCTTTGGCGTTGAACATATTCCAAAATTGCAGGAATACAAAGATGCAGAAGAAAGTGGTGAGCTCGTAGCCCGAAAGCCCGTCGGCAACAGGTGTAAAGTTGAGTGCATTGCTCGTAAATTCGCTCAAATTGAAGTCGGCAATAGAGGTCAAATCCACGTGCTTGAAGTATTGCACCAAGGCAAAAAGCAACACCACAAAAGCTCCGCCTAACCCGAAGATGCGTTTTGCCATGGTTCCCGATACGATGTTGTCGGTTTGCTTGCGGGGCTTGTCCTGCATCACTTTGTCGCTTGGTGGCAACGATGCCAGTGCCAAAGCGGCAAAAGTGTCCATAATAAGATTTACCCACAACATTTGCGTTACCGTAAGCGGACTTTCGGTGCCTAAAAATGCTCCGATGAGCACAATAAGGCAGGCTGCTACGTTGATGGTCATCTGGAAGAGGATAAAACGCTGGATATTAAGGTACAACGAGCGTCCCCACATTACGGCCTGCGTGATAGATGCAAAAGAGTTGTCGAGAATGGTGATGTCGCTGGCTTCTTTGGCTACGGAAGTGCCATCGCCCATCGAAAGCCCCACTTGGGCACGATTGAGGGCGGGAGCATCGTTTGTTCCGTCGCCGGTAACGGCCACCACTTCTCCTCGCTCTTGCAGCAAACGCACCAAACGCTCTTTGTCCATCGGGCGGGCTCTGCTCATTATTCGTAATCCCTGCACGCGAGTAAGTAATTCCTCGTCCGTCATAGCCGCAAATTCAGGTCCGCTAATGATGTTTTGGTCGGTACAAGAGTCGTCCCAAAGCCCTATCTGACGACCAATTTCTTTGGCCGTTCCGGGTGTATCTCCCGTAACTATTTTTACCTGAATGCCTGCATCCATACAGCTACGGATAGCGGCAGGCACATCGGGGCGAATGGGGTCGCTAATTGCTACAATACCAATGAATTGTAGGTTGCTGATGGCAAGTTTTCCATCCTTGAAAGCGGCATCGGGATTTCCCTCGTATTCGGCATACGCAAAACCGATGGTCCGCATCGCACGGTTCTGATATTCGTACAATTTTGTTTCGTATTCGCTTTTGCGTTCGTTGTCCATTTGCGAAAGTCCCATCACTATTTCGGGAGCACCTTTCACCATAACCACCTGTTTGCCAATGGCTTGCGACTTTATCACTGTTGCCATATACTTCCGTTCGGTGGAGAAGGTGAGTTGTGCCAATGCCGGATTAGCTTCACGCAAAGTGCGGTAGTCAATACCTTTTGCATTGAGCCACAGTAGCAATGCCCCTTCGGTGGGATTGCCCAGTGCCTGAATGTTTGCGACATCCGAAAGGTCGAGGTGAGCCGTAGAGTTTGCAGCCATAGCCTCCTGCACAACGGGCGAAACGGCATCGTCTTGCACCAAACCGGCTTCGAACAAGGTGTCGGCAATGGTCATTTTATTTTGTGTGAGTGTACCTGTTTTGTCGGTGCAGATAACGGTGGCTGCTCCCATCGTTTCGCAAGCGTGCATTTTCCGAACCAAGTTATTGGTTTTCATCATACTACGCATACTGTATGCCAAACTCAGCGTTACGCTCATTGGCAAGCCTTCGGGCACTGCTACCACAATCACCGTTACGGCAATCATAATTTTTTGCAGGAAGTAGCTCATAGCGTGAGTCCACACAAAATTGGTAAAATGTCCGTCCATTGCGTAAATGATAACCGAACCGATAAGCACCAGTGCCGCAATTCCGTAGCTCACTTTTGTGATGATGGATGCCAGTCCGTTAAGCTGTCGGTTCAGGGGTGTTTCCACGCTGTCGTCTATTTGAGCCCCCTCAAATACACGTCCGTATTCGGTAGCATCTCCCACCTTGTCCACACGATAAGTACAGTGTCCGTCCAGTACGCTTGTTCCGCGACAGATGTAGTTGCTGGGATAGGTGGCCTCTTCGTCAAAATCAGCTTCCTTAGTGGTTTTGGTTATCATTGGCTCTCCCGTCAGGGAAGATTCGTCCACCTGCAACGAGATGCTCTCCAGCAGTGTTCCATCGGCGGGAATTTGCTCTCCGGTTTCCAATACCACGATGTCGCCCACCACAATGTCCGCTTTCAGTATTTGGCGGAGCTGTCCGTCGCGATACACCTTATAATATATATCCTCGTTTACTTGATTCAGAATTTCAAACTCCTTTTCGCTTTTCAGCTCGAAATAGAATGCCACGCCCGTTGCCAAAAGCACAGCCAGTAGCACACCTGCCGGTTCCAAAAAGTGCGAAATGCTACCATCGCCGGCAAAGTATTCGTAGCAAGCTACTCCAAAGGAAAGCACCATTGCCACCAACAGGATGATGATGATAGGGTCTTGAAACTTTTCGATGAATTTTGTCCACAGAGATTCACGCTGTGGCGGTGTCAGCACATTGCTTCCGTGCTGTTGGCGGCTCTGTTCCACCTGAACGGAGGTGAGCCCAAGATGATGTTGTGTGTCCATGAATGGATGCTTAAAAAATTATCTTTTCTGTTGAAATTTACAAAGGGCAAAGATAATGTTTTTTACGTACCACGTAAATGAAAGGTGTTAAAAGATAGATTTATCAGAGGTTGTTGGAGCCGAATGCTTTTATTGGGCGAGCCATAACAATTTCGTTGTGGTAAATAATATTATCTTTGTCATCGGAATGTGAAATTTAAAGAAAGTAATTGTTATGTGTTTCGCAAAAAAACTCTGTTTTGTTACTTTGTTGAGTCTCGTTGC
>JBHBVA010000114.1:0-9541 GCA_041793355.1 Bacteroidota bacterium
AACGCCGTCGTCGTTTTTCAAGCCGATGGAGTTGGCAGGTGTGCAAGTGGCTCCCTTTTTGGAGGTACGTTTTCCGCTGTTTACCAATCGTGTGAACTATCGCAATCACCGAAAAGTGGTGGTGATAGACGGCACGGTAGGTTATGTAGGCGGAATGAATATTGCCGACCGCTACTTAAACGGGGGCGGATACGGCAACTGGACCGATTTGCACGCTCGCATCACGGGGCGAGGCGTATATGGCTTGCAATCAGCATTTTTGTTAGATTGGTTTTACGCACGGCAAGCCTATTTTTCTACGGAGCAGTATTTTCCGCCAATGCCTGCGGTAGGGAAAAATCCGATGCAAATTGTAACCAGTGGCCCTATCGGTGTGCATCGCTCTATTGCGATGGGGTTACTATGTGCGGTGGCATCGGCAAAGCAAAGCATCCGCATACAAACCCCCTATTTTATCCCTTCCGAAAGTGTGCTAAATGCTTTGCAGGTGGCAGCCCTCAGCGGTGTGAACGTGCAGATAATTATTCCTCGCGTGCAGGATACGTGGGTGGCAAGCAAGGCTTCTCGCTCCTTTGTTAAGGAATTGATAAACAGTAATATAAAAGTGTATTTCTACGAAAACGGATTTGCCCACACCAAGCTGGTTATCATCGACGAGATGCTGACCATTTTGGGTTCGGCAAACATGGATGTGCGTAGTTTTGAACACAATTTTGAGATAAATGCCTTTATCTACGGCAAAGAAACTACCGAGCGGGCAATAGAGATTTTCGATAACGACTTACGGCACAGCTCGCCGATAGATGTAGCCCGGTGGGACAATCGAGGGCGATGGACACGCTTCAAAGAATCAGCGTGTAGATTGCTCGCTCCCTTGCTGTAAATCAGAAAGTTATATCACTTACTTTCGTTTTGGAAGATACTGAAATTGACACTGCCGTACACCCGTTTTTCCACAAAGTGGGGCAGGTGCGAAAAGTCGTTCTTTTTGGAATGCTCCATTATGAAGATACCGCCTTCGTTTAGAAAATCTTTGTTGAGGATAATTTCCGGTATTTGCTCCAGCGTAGGCAAATCGTAGGGAGGGTCGGCAAAAATCAGGTCGAAACGCTCACCGTTGTTTTCCAAGAAACGGAAAACATCCATCGCAAACAACCGCAGATTGCTGATTTTCAGCTCGTCAGCAACCTTTTTGATAAATCGGGCGTGTTGCGGACTTTTCTCCACCGCTACCACTTGCGTACAGCCACGCGATACAAATTCCACACAAATTCCGCCCGTTCCCGAAAACAAATCCAACGCCGAGCATTCCTCCCAATCCACCCGATTGTTGAGGATGTTGAACAAGTTTTCTTTTGCAAAATCGGTTGTAGGGCGTGCATTAAAGTTTTTGGGTGGCGAAAATCGTCGCCCTTTAAATTGTCCGCTGATTATTCTCATAGTAGAAGTCCAAATAAATCATAAGGTGTTTGCGTGGCATCTTGCCCCATCAAAAAAGTTTCGCAAGGGGCACCTTTCGTTTCCACGTGTTGCACATAGCGACCAAGCAATGGCAACAGCGGAGTATAAGCATCCGCATCGCCCGATACAAAAATACGGTCGTGCAACTGTTGCAATCGGCACGCCGACCACAAATTCATCGCAAAATAAAATAAATTCTGAACGCTATCCTGCTTAACGGGTTGGAAAGCAATCAGCCTTCCCTCGCGAAAAACGGCAATATCCATCTGCCCTGCCACAAAATGCAGGTGCATTCGGGCAAATGGCTCAAAGTGAGGAACTTCACCTTTCCACAAACGGAGCAGAGATGCCGTGTGATGCGTAAAACGGGGAGAAAACAAATGTCTGCTCAAAAACTCGTACTCTGCCTGCTCCATCTGAAAAAGCACCTCGTTGCGAGTGGAGGAAGAAGTGTCGGACAGAGTAACAGTTTCTTGATTATCAGTTTTTTGCGGAGAAGTAGGGAAAAATGTCTCCCGCCCCTTGCTCTCGAAAAAGTCCGACGGCACAAGCGTGTAATGAGGCGACACCACCTGCACCCACGTTTGGGCGTAACGTTGCGTGAGAAAAGTGAGGTCGAAAATAGTTTTTTCAATCTGGTCCAAGCGTGGAATATCTTTTTCAAAAGACGTTTCGCGATACACATATCCGTTGGGAACCAAAGGATTGCGAATGGCAAAACTAAAATGCTCGGCCGACAATCTGATGGCCAGTGTGTATTGCTCCGCATCGGACAACGAGATGGATTGAGGAAAAAACATATTGTTCGCTCTTTTTTTTAGACGAGTGCAAAACTACACAAAAAACGGCAACGTAGCAAACCTTTAAGGGGGCGAAACCGGGCAACAAGTGGAGACTATTGCATAATAACAACAACCTGCACTTGTCATTTTGGAATTTCAAGTGGCAAGGTTTGCTCAAAAGAAATGCTGCCCGCAAACCTTGTTGCAAGCAGCACCCGAAAAAAATTATAGATTTGATTAATACCCAAACAATTCCTCCAAAGTAAGTTCTTTCACCTCGCCCAGCTTGCTAAGCTCGCTCAGGGGCAAACGTTTTTTGGATGCCACCACTAAGTAGGTGTATGGTTTGTTGGCCAAACGGCTGTTCTGAAAGGCTGTGAGGTCGCCCATTGTGATGCCGTCCACGTGGTTGTACACATATTTGTTGATGTCTTCTCTCAGCCCGTATTCCTGCAAATTGAGGTAGTAGCCCAAGATAGCATCTTGCGTAATACGTTGGTTTTGAATATCTTGTTTCACCTCCATTTTTGCCAATGCAAAGTTGTTTTCCAGCTGTGGCAATCGGTTGATGAGTTCGTTCATTGCCGTTACGGCATTGTCGAACTTATCGGCTTGCGTGCCTACATAGCCCACAAAAGTGTATTTGGAGTTCTTTTTGGCAGGAGCGGAATAAGTGGCAAACGTGCTGTATGCCAATGCCTTGCTCTCGCGAATGGTTTGAAAAACGAGCGAACCCATTCCTCCGCCAAAATAGCTGTTATACACCCGCAAAAGGGGCGAAAGCGTATGGTTGTAAGCGTCCGTGTTGCGTATCCAGCGGATATTGGCTTGCAGAATATCGGTATCCACGTAGTACACCTGATTTTTCGTTTGCGTGAGCTTGGAAAACTCTTTGGCAACAGCAGGTTGTGCGTAACGTGCAGGCACTTTGTGCAACGGTTTCAGCATATTCACCACCTCGTTCAGTGGCGAGGGACCGTAATACAAAATGGTTTGTTCGTAACTGTTCAAACTTTTGATTCGCTTCACCAATTCGTCGGAAGTAATTGCCTCCAATTGGGCATCGGTAAGCGTGTGGTTGAACGGATTGCGAGTTCCGTATATGGCATAGTTGGTAAGTGCTTCCATTATCACATCTTTTTCCAACTTGTTGCTCGAACGCACCTGCCCCACTCCTGCTTTGAAGGCTTTCAACGCCTCTACATCGGGGCGAACGTTGGCAACCCAATTTTCGTACAAGGCAACCGCCTTTTGAAAGTTTTCCTGCAATCCGCTGATGCTTACGGTAACATATTCGCCTGATGCAGAAACATCTACGGACGATGCTATTTTGTAAAGTTCTTTGCTCAACTGTTGGCTGGTGAGCTTGTCCGTCCCCAACATCTGCATGTATTGCAGTGCCAAAGCCAGTTTCGGGTCGTTGTACGTTCCCACTTTGTAGCGATATTGCAGGCTGTAGAGCGAGTTGTCCTTGTTTTGCACATACAGCACAGGAGCTTTGCCCAACGCACCTTTTTGCATATCCTTGTCGAAATCGACAAACACGGGATTGGTGGCAACAACCGGCATTTTCTCTATCTGCACGGCAAAGTGCGAACGCTTGTCGGCATTGGTTTGCACGGGAGTAATTTCGGGTTTCTCTATTTTTTCCGTCGGAGCATTTTCGCCTATCCGCTTGTACACCAGCACATAGTTGTCGGCAAAATATTTGTTGGCAAAGTTCACCACCTCTTGTTTGGTGATGGACGAAAGGTCGTTTACAAAAGCTATTTCGTCCTTCCAATCCGTTTCGGAGGTGAAGCACGTCATCAGCATCTCGGCTCGCGAGGTGTACGACTCCACAGCTTTTATCTCCTGCAGTTTCAAGTTGTTTACGATGGAGGGTATCAAGTCGTCGTCGAAATTACCCTTCTTCAAGTCCTCTATTTGCTGCATCACCAAAGCCTGTGCCTGCTCCAGCGTTTGCCCCTTTACGGGGGTGGCCACAAACAGCATTATGCCATAGTCGTTGAGCTGATAGGTGATTGCCTGTGCCGATTGCAACTTTTGCTGCTTCACCAGGTGCAAATCCAGCAATCCGGCAGTGCCGTTGGAGAGGATGTTCCCCACCAACTGAGCCAGCTTCACATCCTTGTGTTTGTTGCCGGGCAGGCGGTATGCCATTGCAAACATTTCCGGTGTGGGACTTACCACCTCCTTCACGATGGGGCTTGCAATGGGAGCTTCGGGTGCAAACGTGTAGCCCGGCACCGGGCGGGGCTGCATATAGGCAAACTCCTTGTCGATGCGGGCAATGGTGGTGTCGAAGTCCAAATCGCCCGAAAGGATAATTGCCATATTGTTTGGCACATAGTAAGTGTTGAAGTATTTTCGGATTTCTACCAACGACGGATTTTTGAGGTGCTGCACCGTGCCGATGGTGGTTTGCTGTCCGTAGTTGTGCTTTCGGAACAGGTTGGCAAGCAAGGTTTCAAGCACCTGCATTTCCGAGTTGTCCATACTGATGTTCTTCTCCTCGTACACGGCTTCCAGCTCGGTGTGGAATGTGCGGAACACCGGGTTGCGGAAACGCTCTGCCTGCACGGCAAGATATTTGTAGAGCGACGATGCCGGCACATCGTCCTGATACACGGTTTGCTCAAACGAGGTGAAAGCATTGGTACCTTTGGCTCCCATCTCGGTCATCATCTTGTCGTATTCGTTTGAGATGGAATATTTACTTGCCTCGCCCGCCACAGCATCTATTTGGCGGTATATTTGTTTGCGTTCGGCTTCGTTGGTGGTGCTGTTGTAGCGTTCGTATAAGGCATCCACTTGGTCGAGCAAGGGTTTTTCTTTTTCCCAGTTTTGCGTACCGTATTTGTCCGTACCCTTAAACATCAGATGCTCCAGATAGTGAGCCAGCCCCGTGTTGGTGGCGGGGTCGGTTTTGCTGCCTGCCTTCACTGCCACATAGCCCTGAATGCGAGGCTCTTTGTTACTGTGGGTAAGTATCACTGTCAACCCGTTTCGCAGGGTGTAAAACCGGCTGTGCGTAGGGTCGTTGGTTACGTACCGATAGGTGTAACCTCCGGAAGTTGCCTCTTGCCACCGATAGGTTTGTGCTACCGCAAGCACCGCTACCAGCATCAGCATCCAGCTGAATGATAATCGCTTTGTCATACAATGTTTTGAATTTTGATTATAAAAAATCCTGTTTACTAAATTTTGCGTGGCAAAGGTAAAACCATTTGCCAACTTACGGACAATATCGGGCTAGGAAATAACACTCTCTTATCTATAAACCCCAATTAACCTTTTTCAGGGCGTATGCGATACGCCCCTACGTTTCCCAAATTGATTTTATCTGGGTATATAAGGAGGGATAATAACAAAGCGGAGACACTTGCCTCCGCTTTGCTCGTGGTGAAGAATTGTGGGTTTACTCTTTCTTCTCCTTGTTTGTAACCACAAGAACTATCAATAAAATGGCTACTACCACATCCACAATATTCCACAACATTCGTCCCAAAGCAACCTTGAAGAATGGCTGAAACAAAAGTGCCAATGCCCCAAAGCTAATGGCAAGGGCTTCACGTTTTTGTTGGGCATAATGGTAAGCCATCACAGCAAACACCACCATAGAAACGTATCTCACCAACTGATAATAACCGTAAGGCATTTTAGCCAAACATAGCAGCAACAAGGCGGCTAAAACGATTTGTAGTATTCGCATAAATCTATCTACCTAAAAATTTATCGATTCTCATTTTAGTGTGTGAAGGCAAATCCGAGTTATGAATCTCATAGTATTTTACATTCATTTCCTTAAACCACTTGTCAAAATAGGCACGCATCACGTCCCCATCATGTTGATGCTTTTCTGCCGGAGTTATTTCCAAAACCAATATCTCCAAGTCTTGCAAATCGTTGCGATGGGTAATAAACCCAAAATCCTCCGTATCAAATCTTTGTTTCCAGTTAGATTGCCTTAATCCCCACTGTTCTATGTTGTTAGGTGAAATATAAGCGGTACGATTGCCAACCTTATCTTTAGAATTGACATGAAACAAATATCCATCCGTGAGAATCACGAGGATATTACGATAACTATATTTTTCCGAGTTTTGAGCTATGCAATAGTCCTTTACGTCATACTGAAAGAAACGCCAAATATCTGCCCCAATAAAATTACCTTGTACAATGGTCTGATTATATACATCCGTAAGATTCTGCTCAAAAGTTTCATCTATTTTCTTGTATATTTCTTTCTTCTCCTTTGTGTTTTTCCAATCAATAGGCTCCAAATCTATATTCAAATTTTCGACTATTCTATTAATTGCTGCATCTTGTGGTGCTGGAGAAAAAATAACTCTCATCTTACCTTTTGCCTTAAAAGCTCCACGTTTTTCCATATCCTTTTTAAAGAATTGAACAAACGTTTTTATCACCTCTATATCCCTTTTATAATGCTGAGGGTAAGCAGGATATTTTACTGTATCAATTCTATCCGATAAGTCCAATAAGAAAGTAATATTCAACTGAGGAGAATTTTCTTTATTCTGTTCCACAGACTTTTCTCCTTTTTCTTTTGATGCATCTTTTCCACCACAGGAGAGTACACATAGACTACCACAAATTAATGGTAACAGTAAATAAACCAATCGTTTCATCATATTCTATTTTCTTTAAGTATTAAAATTTATCACTATAGTGCTTCGTCAGCATCACTGATTCTTGTACTGAAATTTCCATTTGGCTGGGGGATTAATTCATAGGTAAGAGATGCATCTTGAATAGCTTGGGGGGTATCTTTGCCAAAACTTTCTTCTGCAATAAATCCTCCTTTCATTTGTCCATTTTTCATTACTTTGTTGGGATTCCAACCTTTTCCTGAATAGAAAAAAGGCTGATAAACACCATTGTATAATGAAAATGTATATTCATCCCCAGCTTTGATGTAGGCATGTTGCACAACTTTGTCGTCTTGTTTAATAGTTACTACCACGTCTGAGCTATGGGTTTTTACCCGTATTTCGGAGCAACGTCCTAAGCAAACATCACTATTTTCATAGTAGGCACTATATGGAGTACTACCCGTCTGCAAGCTGTTTTCTATGTATTTCTCATCGTCTGACGAGTCATCTTTCCCCTTTTTTTCAGAACAGGATATCTGTACAGTAAAACTTATAACAGCCACCCACGCAAAATAAATTATTTTTTTCATAACCTAATACCGTTATACTATAAGCTAATCACTCTACTACTTGATTGGCATTTTTAGCATCAATGAGTTTTTTATGTTCTTTTTTTAAGCGTTCATTTTCTTCTAATATTTTGTCAATATCTTCTTTCATTCGTTTATTGGCATTCATCCATTGTGTCCAGCCCGTAGTAAAATGGTCAATACAAACATAAAATTCCGTCCAGCTAAAAAATAGTGTAAAACCGTTGATGATATTTTGTAGTTCAACCATTTTGGTTTCAATCTCCCCTATTTTCTTAGTTTGCACACTTATCTCACCATTGCATTCCTCTATATGGTCTTGTATATTCCTAATTTCACGCTCTTTAGCAAGTACTTTTTGTTTCACTACATCCAACTTATCGTATCCGTCCATCGTGAAGTCGAAAACAAATCCCCATATTACATACACTACGAAACCAGCAAATATAATCATCCAAAAAGCCGGAGTTGTAAGTGCCATTCCCACGCTATACTCTACCATATCCGTTAATGCCCCCATCTGTTCCACTTTGTATATCTTTTCTTCGATTGAGTATGCCAGTATAGCATCAAAAACGAATGTTATAAGCATTAAGAGCATAATTTTCACATATCTAGCCCATCCTTCTTGTTCTTGAAACTTATGGATAAGATAACCTAATCCTAAAAAGGCAAATGGGATAGTAAGAATAAGAAGAAGCTCCATCACTCCATCCTCCCAAGCTTTACTGAGAGCCTGAGCATCAAATATTGCTTTAGCTACTTCATTATCCTCCGGAGTAAAGTCTTTGAAGAAAGCTGAATATGTAGCTGAGGTATAAAACATAAATAGGTAAATTGTTAACCCCACCAAAATCACTAACCCAATGATAAAACTAACCCAGCTTGCTCCGTCTTTGGTTGCAGGACTACTATTGATGTCTATAATGTCCTGTTTTAGATGCTGAATTTTATATTGGTAATCGGAAATTTTACCCTTTAATGCCTCTATAAGACTTTCTAAATTTCGCCTTTCTACCTCTTTTACCTCATAGTCGCTTTTAGCTTGTGCTATTCGTTTCTCATCTTCTTCACAACGGCTGTGTTGGTTACGACGATAATCTTCCTTCAACAATTTCCAACAAGTGGCATAGGCTAAAAAACTACCCATCTGCTTGAGAGCTTGGTCAAATCCCCATTCATCGTATGTTTGCCCTTCACGAGGCTTAACCATTTGCAACAACACACTGTTATCATTTTGTGCCGTATCTATGGTGCTATCCTGTTGGGTAGGTGCAGCCAACCCTCTACTGAAAAACGATTTTAATCTGTCTGTCATAATAATTCACTATTGTTGTATTAACTCATTAATTTTTCTTTTCATATCCGACGGTGAAAGTCCTTGCTTAGCAAGTAACATCAACCAATCAAATAACTCCTCACTTTCATCAGATGCAAAACCAAAATCTTTTTTACAAATATCTAAGAAAGTCGTTCGTTCACTCTCCTCTATAACTCCATCAGCCCATATCAAACGTGTGAAGTCATACAGCAATTCGATACGCTCCATAAAGTCCGAAGGAATTATTTTTGTAGCTCCAAATGGTGAAGTGAGCATTTCATTTAGCTCTTGAAAACTATATCCTCGCTCTTGTGCTATTTGCTGAATGGTTCGATACTCACTCTCATCAAAATTACCATCACACATTGCTAAGCGATAAAGATTTAAAAAGTGTTGTTTTGCATTCATATCATTTAAAGTATCTTTATGATTAGTACTATCTCTTTATCTAAAATTTCTATTCTCGTATTTTCTCTACATGTACCATTACTAAGTATCCACAAAAGTGATACATCCCTCTCCTCCATTCAGGTTGTCTGCTCCTCCGTTCGGGTTATTTGTTGTTCCCTTTCGGTTGTTTGATGCTCCATTGGGGTTGTTTATTGCTCGGTTTGCGTTCCGAGCCGCAAAAGTGGGGTTCTTTGGCCGAATGTTTCGGTGTTTTGGTGCAATGTTTCTATTCCGGACCCCAAATTTGGGGTTCGCAACCGCAATTTTTGTGTACGGAACCCCAAATTTTGTATTTTCCACCCCAACGGAGCAATAACAAAC
>JBHBVA010000115.1:0-6615 GCA_041793355.1 Bacteroidota bacterium
ATTAGGAGTGGCTCTCCCCAACGAAAATCTTTTTTTGAGAGAAGAGAGTATAAAAAAGCAGGAGGCCGATTCATTTTGAACCGGCCTCCTACTTTTATCGGGGTATTACTCCCTACAACCCTTTCATCAGCTCCTTAAGGCTTACTTTGGCAGAGATGGGTTTTTAAGTTTTTCTATTTGCGATAATGTATCTTCGTCAAGTGGGCGGTAAAATAGTTCCATATTTTCCCGAATCACCTCTTCCGATAGGTCTGCCAAGCGGATGTTCATCCTCCTTGCGTGTAACGATTGTGGGATTCTCCATTTGATAAAACGGGCAGGAGAACCTCCCACTATGGCAAACGGAGGAACGTCCTTTGTTACTACGCTACCTGCGGCAACCACAGCTCCCATCCCTATTTTTACACCAGACAAAACAGTTACCCCTGTACCTATCCAAACTTCGTCTTCAATAATGATAGTTCCTTTACTAAGTGCGTCATTATCAGGGTTATATCCTTCTCCGTAAAAGGATTTCAAGGGATAAACGGAGAAGGTGTCGGTGCGGTGATTTCCGGCAAGTACAAAGGTTACATTTTCAGCAATACTTACATAATTGCCAATCTGAAGCCCCTCTTGCGAATTACCAAAAAATTGTACATTAAGCCCGCCATAACTTCCTTTTCCAGCGGTAGCGGTTTGCATATACTCTTCACTTACGTCTCCGTCTAATACCGTTCGGTTGTGTGGATTTAATTTTCGCCACCGTGCGGCTGTGCGATGCTTTGCATTGTAGGTGTAAAGCATATCTTTCAAACAGTTTTTCAGAAAGAAAAGTAGGGCTTTCATATTTCAATACAATTGTGTTTACAACCCTTTCATCAGCTCCTTAAGGCTTACTTTGGCAGAGATAATTTCCTTCAGACTGCTGATGGCTACACGTTCCTGTTGCATTGTGTCGCGATGGCGGATGGTAACTTGTCCGTCTTCCAGCGTTTGGTGGTCTATCGTTACGCAGAAAGGTGTACCGATGGCATCTTGACGGCGATAACGTTTGCCGATGCTGTCTTTTTCGTCGTACTGACACTTAAATTCAAACTTCAGTTCGTCGATAATTTCGCGAGCCTTTTCGGGCAATCCGTCTTTTTTCAGCAGGGGAAGCACGGCCAGTTTCACGGGGGCAAGTGCAGGAGGCAGATTCAATACCACACGTGTATCGCCACCCTCCAGAGCCTCTTCGTGATACGATGCGGCCATCACCGAAAGGAACATACGGTCCACGCCGATAGATGTTTCGATGACGTAAGGAGTGTACGATTTGTTCAGTTCGGGGTCGAAATACTGAATTTTTTTGCCCGAATGTTGTTCGTGGCTACCCAAATCGAAATCGGTACGTGAGTGAATACCCTCCACTTCTTTGAATCCGAAAGGCATTTCAAACTCGATGTCGGTAGCGGCATTGGCATAGTGTGCCAGCTTGTCGTGGTCGTGAAAACGGTATTTGTGGTCGCCAAAGCCCAATGCCTTGTGCCATTTTATGCGGGTTTGCTTCCATTTGTCGAACCACTCCAATTCTTCTCCCGGACGCACGAAAAATTGCATCTCCATTTGTTCAAACTCCCGCATACGGAAGATAAACTGACGTGCCACTATCTCGTTGCGGAAAGCTTTCCCTATTTGAGCAATGCCGAAGGGGATTTTCATCCGTCCTGTTTTCTGCACGTTCAGAAAGTTTACGAAGATGCCCTGAGCCGTTTCGGGGCGGAGGTACACTTTCATTGCACCGTCGGCAGTAGAACCCATTTCGGTGGCAAACATCAGGTTAAACTGACGCACCTCTGTCCAGTTGCGAGTGCCGCTGATGGGACAAACAATTTCGCAATCCACAATGATGTTGCGGAGTTCCTCTAAATTGCTGTCGTTTAATGCTTTGGCAAAACGCTCGTGGATGGCATTGCGGTTGGCTTGATACTCCATCACACGTGCATTGGTGGAGCGGAATTGAGCCTCGTCGAAGCTGTCGCCAAAACGTTTGCGAGCCTTTTCCACCTCTTTGTCTATTTTTTCGTCAATCTTGGCCAGATGGTCTTCTATCAGCACGTCTGCCCGATAACGTTTTTTGCTGTCTTTGTTGTCTATCAGAGGGTCGTTAAAGGCATCTACGTGTCCCGATGCCTTCCAGATGGTAGGGTGCATAAAGATGGCGGAATCGATACCCACCACATTTTCGTGAAGCAACACCATGCTGTCCCACCAATACTTTTTTATGTTGTTTTTTAGCTCCACACCCATTTGTCCGTAGTCGTACACGGCACCCAATCCATCGTAAATTTCGCTGGAGGGGAACACAAATCCGTACTCTTTGCAGTGTGAAACCAATTTCTTAAAAACGTCTTCTTGTGCCATATATCTTTTAAAATTCGTTGTAATATTTATTTTGTAATTCCCCCTTTTCGGAGAGGTGTTTATCCGAAATATCCGCGAACAATACCCCGCTTAGAGGCTCGGATAAAGCCGACGATGACGTTACGCAACTCGCTTTCGGGTAGCTCTTCCTCTATTTTGCGTAAAGCATCGGTGGTGTTGTAACCAGCCTGATACACATAGCGATACACTTCCTGTATTTCGTTTATTTGCTCGCTTGTAAACTGATGTCGGCGTAGCCCTACAGAGTTGAGCCCCACATACGAAATAGGCTCGCGACCCGCCATAATGAAAGGTGGAAGGTCTTTGCCGATGCGTGAACCGCCTTGCACCATCACGTTGCGACCGATGCACGTAAACTGATGTACCAAGCAACCACCGCTGAGGATGGCAAAATCGTCAATCTCCACTTCGCCGGCCACCTGTGTGGCATTGCCTATGATTACGTTGTTTTTCACGATGCAATCGTGTGCAAGGTGCGAATATGCCATCAGCAGGCAGTTGTTGCCTACACGTGTTTCACCTCGCGATTTTGTTCCGCGATTCACGGTAGCACACTCACGCACGGTGGTGTTGTCGCCAACGATGGCAAGTGTGTCTTCGCCCACAAACTTCAAATCCTGCGGAATGGCTGAAATGACAGCTCCGGGAAAAATGCGGCAATTTTTGCCGATGCGGGCACCAAAGCGTATGTTTGCATTTGACATCACCAACGTGCCATCGCCAATTTCTACATTGTCATCAACAAAGGCAAACGGCTCTATTACAACGCCTTCTCCAATTTTTGCATTGGGGTGAACGTGAGCTAAGGGAGATATATTCGACATAATATTACGAGTGATATTTTATTCTTTGTTTTTTACGATTTGTGCCGTAAGTTCGGCCTCCGAAATCAGCTTTTCGCCCACAAAGCAAAAACCTTTCACTACGGCAATGCCACGACGCACTTCGGTGGCGAGTGTTGCTTTCATCATCAGCGTATCGCCCGGCACCGCTTTGTTGCGGAATTTAACGTTGTCGATTTTCAAAAAAGTAAGTGGAATATTTTTCGGGGTCTTCTACCTTCGACAGCACCAGCAAGCCTGCCAACTGTGCCAATGCCTCTACCTGCAACACTCCGGGCATCACAGGTTCTTCGGGAAAATGACCTTGGAACATCAGTTCGTTCACAGTCAGATTTTTGATGCCCGATATGTGGTTTTGTCCCATTTCTATCACCTTGTCTATCAATAAGAAAGGATAGCGGTGAGGCAACATCTTCTTTATCTGGTTTACATCGAACACGGGCTCTTGATTGGGGTCGTACACGGGTGGATGCACCTCCGTTTGCTTGATGAGTTTGCGAACGGCACGTGCCAGTTGGTTGTTGATTTTGTGTCCGGGGCGTGTGGCAATGATACGTCCTTTGATGGGCTTGCCTATCAGTGCCATATCGCCAATGATGTCCAGCAGCTTGTGGCGTGCAGGCTCATTGGGGAATAGGATGGATTTGTTGTTCAGATAGCCCATTTCGGTTGCGTCTTTGCGGGGAACTCCCATCAAGTCGGCAAGGGCATCCAATTTTTCTTGTGGTATTTGCCGTTCGTAAATCACTACGGCATTGTCCAAGTCGCCCCCTTTGATAAGCCCCACTTCCAGCAACTGTTGTATCTCGCGAACGAACACAAAAGTACGGCAGGGTGCAATTTCTTTTTCGTAATCGGCCAGATTGTCCAGCGTTGCCGATTGGTTGGGGATGTATGTGGACTCAAACTCGATGAACGAATTGATACAGAACGAGTCGTCGGGTAGTAAAATGAGTTTCGAGCCGGTTTCCTCGTCCAAAATTTCCATTTTTTTTCGCACCACAAAGTAGTCGCGTTCGGCATCTTGCTCCGCAATGCCTACACTTTTGATGCCTTCCACATATTTGATGGCACTTCCGTCCAAGATGGGAAATTCGGGAGCATCCACCTCTATCAGGCAGTTGTCCACCCCCAAAGCATAGAGTGCCGACAGAGCGTGTTCGATGGTACTCACCTGCACCTCGTCTTTCACCAATACGGTGCCTCGCTGCGTGGCTCCTACATACTCGGCCAGAGCGTCTATGGTGGGTGTTCCGTCCAAGTCCACCCGCTTGATTTTGTAGCCGTGATTCACGGGTGCCGGGTGAAATGTGATGGTAACGAAAAGCCCTGTGTGTAAGCCTTTTCCTTGTAGCGTAAAGCTGCCATTTAGCGTTCTTTGATTGGTCATATACAGTTTGAAGATATATCTTTATTTCTAAATACTTTTTATTTATTCCTCGCCGGACAACTTATCTACTTGTTTTTGCAACTTGTTGATTTGTTGATACATATCGGGCAATTTGCTGAAAATTACACTTGAGCGGAAAAAGTTTTTTACGGGTATGGCGGGCGACCCTATCAGGTTTTGCCCTTCGGGGATGTTGCTGATGATGCCGGCCTGTGCCCCAATGTTGCTGCCGTCGCCAATGCTGATGTGTCCGCCGATGCCCACTTGTCCGCCTATCATACAGCCGCTTCCCACTTTGGACGACCCCGATATGCCTACTTGTGCGGCCATCACGGTATTTTCGCCAATCTGTACGTTGTGGGCCACCTGTATCAGGTTGTCCAGTTTCGTGCCTTTTCCTATGCGGGTTTCCTCCATCACGGCACGGTCTATGGTGGTGTTTGCACCTATCTCCACGTCGTCTTCTATCACCACCACTCCCAGTTGCGGAATTTTGCGATACACTCCGTTTTCGGGTGCGAACCCGAATCCGTCGGAGCCAATTACGGCTCCTGCGTGAATGATGCAGTTGTTGCCTATTTTGCAACCGTCATATATTTTTGCTCCGGCATAGATAATGGTTCCGTTGCCTATCTGCACACCATCGCCCACAAATACGTGCGGATATATTTTGCAACCTTTGCCCAACGTGCTTTGTTGCCCCACGTACGCAAAAGCTCCCACATACGCATTTTCGCCTACGGTGGCTGTTTCGTGAATGAATGATGGCTGTTCGATGCCCTGCTTTTGCGGTTTCAAGGCATTCACCATTTCCAACAGGGTGGCAAGTGCAGCATAAGCGTTGGGTACCTTTATGAGGGTGGCTTTCACCTCCTTTTGCGGAGTGAAGTCTTGGTTTACCAACACAACGCTCGCTTCGGTGGTGTATAAAAAATGTTCGTACTTGGGGTTCGACAAAAACGAAAGTGTACCGGCTTTGCCGCTTTCGATTTTCGAAAAATTGCCTACCATCACCGACGCATCGCCCAGTACCTCACCTTGAAGCACTTCCGCTATCTGTTTGGCAGAGAATGACAATTGCATATATCTTTTTGTATAAATACTCCTCTTGTTTACAAATAAATATATCCCAACACGGCGTTTTGCATAGCAAAAGCAGAGATGGGAACCTCTCTTTACGAGAGGGTATAAGGTGCAAAATAAGGAATAAAATTTCAAATTACCATATTTTTTGTTGGCAAAGTTTGGAGCGATGCCTCCTGTGCAGGAGGTAGTGCCGACGAATTTTGTAGTGCCGTTGGGGCGATTATTTACGTTTTTTTGCCGTATATTTGCTTTCGTATTTTTTTTTGAAAAACATCTCAATCGTTATGAACAAACATTTATGTCTGCTGTCGATAGCTTGTATTCTTGCTGCCAGTATGTTAGCCCACCCCAATCATCACGGGCTGATTCCTTATCCCTCGAAAGTTGTGGAGCATAGGGGAGAAGCTCGCCTGCCACACCTCTGTACGATAAGCACGCTGCACCCCGACTTTACTGTTGCTGCCGAGTTGCTGGGCGAACGTTTGCAAAACGACCTCTCGCTCACGGTTCGTTATTCGAATAGAGGTAATGCTACCATTCGTTTCCTGCTGGATAGAAATATCGCTTCACCTGAGGGATATCATCTTGCCGTTACGCACAAAGGCATCACTATTAAGGCATCCGATGTGCGGGGAGCCCGTTACGGAGCTTTCACACTTGCCCGGTTGATGTATCATTATCGCCCGGTGGGGATGAATCACGTTTTTCGTTTGCCTTTGTTGCAGATAGAGGATAGCCCTCGTTTCGAGATGCGGGCATTGTTGCTCGACCCTGCCCGCAACTTTTTGCCGGTGGCGGATGTGGAAGGCTTTATAGACAGGATGAGCTATTACAAGTTCAACACCTTGCACCTGCACCTGACGGACGACCAAGGTTGGCGTGTGCAGATAG
>JBHBVA010000116.1:0-4038 GCA_041793355.1 Bacteroidota bacterium
ATAATGATTATTAAAGGGATAGCAATATATCGGCGTTTTAGCAAATTTTCTGCTTGCAGATAAAAACGGTAGAAACTATCGCTTTTGCGAATGAGGTCGGTCACAATCCACAGAGGCACAATGCTTAGCAGTAGCACGGCCACAATACCCAAAGGGTTGATACAGAGCGATTCCCAGAAATTTCCGCTTGATAGCGACATCACGGCACGTGTAGTACCGCAAGCTGGGCAGGGCTGGCCGGTAACCTGCTTAAAGAAGCAAACACCAAAGGCTAAAGAGCCTTTGGTGCTTTGTTGTATCTGCTGAAAGAGCAACCACGCACCACTTATTGCGGATATTGCAAGCAATGTGGCATAAAGTTTCCTCTTTCTGCCTAACATTATGCTAAAGTTTGTTGTAGCAACTCGTAGTTTTTCTGACGGGTAACACCCATAATCAAGAACCAATCTACAATTGCCCACACTCCGAAACCACCGCAAGTGAGCAGTTTGGCTACGCCCAAACCTACGTCGCCAACCATAAAGCGGTCGATACCGAATGAACCGGCTAGCAACGAAACGATAAGAATCATAGTAGGGTCTTTGAAAGAAATGGCTTGTGCTACAGCTACTTTGCTTTCGTCTAAGCGGAGAAGTTGCTCGCGAATGGCGGGTATTTGATGAGCTTCAAAAAACTTCCCATTTACCGCCAAGAATAAATCTACTTTTTGAGTATCCATAATGATTTAAATATGAAAATAAATATTGTTAAAATTTAAAGCCGTAACCAATCAGGAAGCTTGCGTAGTCGCTACTATTCAGGGTATAGCGAACCTCGGCATTCAAGTAGTTGGTGTCGTTAAGTTTGTAGTCTATACCTCCGCCAATGTTCAGCCCAAAGTTGGTATAGCTGTCGGAATAGCCCTGATACGAAAAACGTCCATTTGCCATATTCAACCCGGCCAATGGATACGCACTCAATCCGTTTTCCAACGGAAATACGTATTCTACATTCGCATTCAAATCAAAGCCTATAGTATGATTTTGGGGCAACATTATCAACGCTTCGGGCGAAAAACGAATTTGGTCAGCCACCTCAAAGCGGGCTTGTGCACCCACAGTTGCGTGTTCGCGTTCGGTGGCATAGCCCAAACGCAGATGTCCGCTTTGCAAAGCAAGCTGTGCATTGGCCAGCAGGCTTACAAATGCTAATGCTGTTAATAGAGTAATTTTTTTCATTGCTAATTTTGTTTCTTTTTTTTGAGAAAATGCTTGTGTAACAATACTTTCTCCTTAATTATGGGCAAAGCTACATACATTTTTCTGTGTTACCAAATTTATTTTATTCTGCCTTTGAAAAACTTATTAATGTCGGCTTCGTCGCCTACTACCCAAATCAAATCGTCTTCCTCAAGAACGAATGAAGCACTGGGATTGACGAAACGTTCGTTATTACGCTCCACACCGATAATTTGGCAACCAGCCTCCTGACGAATGCGGCTTTCGAGAATGGGCTGATTGACAAAACTGCACGACGAGGTAACTTTAATATTGCGGAGAACGATGTTTTTTTCACTCACCTGCTCGTCGGACGCTATCTCTATTGTCCTGTCGAACACGGGCTTGAAGCGTTGCATCTGCTCGTCCGTACCCACGAATCCCACCTTGTCGTAAGGGAGAATTTGCTCCTGCGGGCCGGGCAACGAAATCATATTTTCGCCCCTGCGGATATATACGATATTCAGGTCGTAAAGTCGTCGCCACTCCAAGTGTCCAATCTTTTCGCCGGCATACTCGGCCATTGCAGGCACCTCCAATTCTACGATGTGTGCATCCCACGCTTCCAGATTACGGGTGATGGTTTCGGCATTTTCTGCCTGCATAATAGTAGGGGCGGCTTTGATGCGTGCATTGCGTTCGCGTGCGTTCAGATTGTCGAAAAATGTGTTGGAGATGTATTGATACATCTTTTCGAACCACCCCGAAAAGACGTATAATGCGATGATGGTAACGGGTATAGCTATCCATTCGCCAACCGTATGCGGAGCCAATCGGTGTGCCAATATTCCCACCAGAAAGGCTGTAAGTATTGTGCGAGCCACAATAACACCTGTATGTTGCCTTTTTTTTGCAGAAGGATTGGTATTGTTTGTTTGCGGCTGTTGTGCCAATATGGCCCACAAAAAGGGGGAAGCCACCAGCAGAGCTATAATCAGCACTCCGTACATTGCCAAAGCATTGTGGCTGATTTTATCCAGTATTATTGGTTCTACGAAGTAGGCAAACGCCAGCAAAATAGCGATGAATAAAATAACGTTCAGCGAAATTATTTTCAGATGACTTTTAAGGGTTATTTGCCAATCGGATTCGGCAGAGGCCTTAGAGGCATTCAAGGCATAGGCCTCAACAGCATTAAGCCATTTGGCAGGAAGTATTTTTTCTATTTGCTCGTAGAAAGGGTCGGCCCACCGGATAAGGTAAGGCGTTGTGAATGTGGTGATTGCCGATACTCCAACGGCGATGGGGAACAGAAATTCGGAAATTACCCCCAGCGAAAGCCCCAAGGTGGCTACAATGAACGCAAACTCGCCAATTTGTGCCATGCTCATACCCACACGCACCCCTTGACGAAGCGACTGCCCCGAAAGCACTACGCCTACCACACTGAACAGAAATTTTCCCACAATCACCAGCATTGTAATCACAAAAATAGGGAAAGCGTATTCCATCATTGCGTTAGGGTCTATTTTCAACCCTACGGAAACAAAAAAGATAGTACCAAACAACGTTTTGATGGGTAGGGTGATGTGTTCTATCTTCTCGGCTTTGGTGGTTTCGGCAATAAGCGATCCCATCACAAAGGCCCCCAACTCGGCAGAAAAGCCCACTTGCGTGGCTATGATAACCATCCCCAAACAAAGTCCGATGGCGAGGATAAGTGTTGTTTCTTCGTCTAACCATTTGCGGGCTTTGCGGAAAAAAGTGGGTAGCAGATAGATGCCCACCAAAAACCACAAAACCATAAAAAATCCTAATTTGGCAACCGTGAATAAAATTTCGGTGCCTTCAAACTTGTTGGTAACGGCAATGGTGGAGAGCAACACCATCAGCAGGATGACGATGATGTCTTCTACCACAAGCACCCCGAATACGATGCGGGCAAATTGTTTGGTTTTTACGTTGAGTTCGTCGAAAGCACGCAGAATAATTGTGGTGGATGAGCTTGCCAGCATCCCTCCCAAAAACAGGCTGTCCATTGTGCTCCATCCCAACATCAACCCCACCAAATAGCCGGCGATACCTACAAAGATAATTTCGATAACGGCTGTGATGGAGGCTGTGGGCCCCACGCGAACCAATTTTTTGAAGCTGAACTCCAATCCCAAACTGAACAGAAGAAATATAACTCCCAGCTCGGACAATGTGGCAACATTGCTTTGGTCTTTGATGCTTGGCAAAAAGTCGAAATGCTGCCCCACAAGAAATCCTGCAATGATGTATCCCAGCACCAAAGGTTGCTTTATAATCTTGAAAATCAGTGCTGCAAATGAGCCTACCAGTAGCATCAAGGCTAAATCGTAAATCAAATCGGGTAAATGTGCCATATCATCTTCTCTGTTATCTTAATTTATGGATTTCGGACCTCAAAGATAGTGAAAAAGTAGCGAATTTCCAACATCTGCGTCCGTTAGCCATAGCGAGTGGAGATGTGGATGCAGAAATACCTAAACAACAAACTCCCCTCACTTTTTCCGAGCGAGGGGAGTTTTTCATATCGATATACAGACGCTGTTTATTTTTTCAAAGCATGGCGATAACCTTGCACCAAGTTCCAATATCCGCGAGTGAAATCGGGGATGGCAACAGGTGCCGAGTTGTTTTCGAGCGAAAGCTCTGTCAGCGGAGCCAAGCAGCTCCATTCGGCCAAGTCGTACACATCCATATCCAAAGGCAAGCCGTTACGCAAGCAGTAGATAAGGCGATAGTCCATAATATAGTCCATTCCGCCGTGTCCGCCCACTTTTTTCGCAGTTTCTTCCAATTCCACGTGGATAGGGTG
>JBHBVA010000117.1:0-5858 GCA_041793355.1 Bacteroidota bacterium
GTTCGTAAATTCGCATTTTTCACCGAAGGGTCGTTGTTTGGAATGATAACCGAGCAGGGAAAAGCCATCTACAATTTAGAAGGTAACACCGTGCAGGTGGAAGAGGGGCCACAGGGGCATCAATTGTTGATGCAAGGGAAAGCATATTTGCAAAAATTGTACGACCACTTGGAGGGATTGTAAAAAGATGAATGCCGTGCATATTGTTTTGGTAGCAACCGGAGCCGTGCTTGGAGCCTTGATGCGTTGGCAGGTCGGAGTGTGGTTCAATCCGATTCTTCCCGGCATTGCGTTGGGAACCCTGTTGGTGAATGTGGTCGGGTGCTTTTTGTCTGGAATCGTACTTTCTTTCGCTTTGGAGGATAAAACACTTTTGTTTCTGACCACAGGATTTTTGGGGAGCTTCACCACTTTCTCCGCCCTCTCTTCCGAAGTGGTAACTCACTTGTTTGCACACAGATATTCGAGTGCCGCATTTCTGCTGTTGGCACATCTTGTGCTGGGGATAGCGGCCACTATCTCCGGATTTGTACTTGTACGTTGGTTCAATAGAGCTGTTGTGTAAGGTGTTTATTTTCAGACGGATGGTAGATAAGTAATAACAGACCTGCTGTTTTTGCCCGATAAGTACTACTTTTGCACACGTAAAACACAATAGAAATGACAAGAAAAAAGAAACCGCTCCCCCTGATTGAGAATGTGGAGATTACGGATATTGCAGCCGAAGGCAAGGCTATTGCCCGGCTCGAAAATATGGTTGTATTTGTCCCCTATGTGGTTCCCGGCGATGTAGTGGATTTGCAAATTACCCGCAAAAAAAATAAATATGCCGAAGGCCGTCCGGTTGCTTTCCGCAAGTATTCCGACATCCGTCAAGAGGCTTTTTGCGAACACTTTGGCATCTGCGGAGGATGCAAATGGCAGGTGTTGCCCTACGCTGAGCAACTAAAGTTTAAGCATCGGCAGGTGAAGGACAATCTGGAGCGAATAGGCAAAGTGCAATTGCCGGAAGTAATGCCTATTGTGGGGTCTGCCCGTACCGAGTTCTATCGCAATAAGTTGGAATTTACATTTAGCAACCGCAAGTGGCTCACTCAGGAGCAATTGGCAGAAATGGGCGACTTTGCTACCGAAAATATCAATGGCTTGGGCTTTCATATTCCGGGAATGTTTGATAAAGTATTGGATATCAATAAATGCTGGTTGCAAGATGATGTAAGTAATCGCATCCGCAATTTCGTTCGCACTTTCTGTTTCGAACATGCTTACTCGTTTTTCGACCTCCGCAATCAACACGGATTGATGCGTAACCTCATTATTCGCACCTCTTCCACCGGAGAGGTGATGCTCATAGTAGTTTTTTACGACGACGATGCTGATAAACGCACGGTTTTGATGAATGCTATCGCAGATGCTTTCCCCGAAATCACGTCGTTGCTGTACGTAGTAAATCAAAAAGCCAACGATACCATTGGCGACCTAGAAGTTATCACCTGGAGAGGGAACGACCACATTTGGGAGCAGATGGAAGGGCTTCGTTTTAAGATTCGTCCCAAGTCATTTTATCAAACCAATAGCGAACAAGCCTACGAGTTGTATAAAATTACACGTCAGTTTGCCAAACTTACGGGCAACGAGTTGGTGTACGACCTTTATACAGGTACAGGCACCATTGCTAACTTTGTGGCTCACCAGGCAAGGCAAGTGATTGGTATAGAATATGTTGAAGATGCCATAGCAGATGCTTGCATCAACTCGCAGACCAATGGCATCGGCAATACGCTCTTTTATGCAGGCGATATGAAAGACATACTTACCAACAACTTTGTGGCACAGCACGGCAAGCCCGATGTTATCATCACCGACCCACCTCGTGCCGGTATGCACCAAGATGTGATAACGGTCATACTCAATGCCTCGCCCAACCGCATTGTTTACGTAAGTTGCAATCCGGCCACGCAAGCACGCGACCTCGCTTTGCTGGACGAGCAATACAAAGTAGTGGCGGTGCAGCCTGTGGATATGTTCCCACACACGCATCACGTAGAAAACGTAGTGCTGTTAGAAAAACGCTAAGTTGAAATAAGCTGTTTGGCGACATTCAGAGAGGTTATCCGAAAAGTTTCGGATAGCCTTTTTTTGATGATAGAAAAACAGCCTATTTTGTATAATCTTTTATAAATACGCAAACAAAAATAATTGTGAGTAATGTGTGTAAATAACAAATGATATTTTGTATATTTGTGCGGTGAAATAATTTTGAAAAAAGTAGATAGGAATGCTGAAAACTGTAAGCAGAGAAAATTAAACACACAATATTAAATTAATAAAAAAAGTAAACTTATGGAGAAATTAGAAAAAAAGCAGAAGCCATTTTACAAGAAGACATGGGTAATCGTTATTGGTGTAATAGCCTTTTTAACTATTGCTGCAAATTTATGTAGTGATGATGGGGGGACTGTATCAACTACAACAACAAATTCAGATTCAATTTCTGAAACTACAACAGAAAAAGAGGAAGAAGTAAAATCAAATTGGGAATATTCAGAAAGTGTAGATGAAATGACCAATGAGAAAAGATTTTTTGCCAGTTGCGTTTCAACGAATGAAATTGAGTTTGAATTTCCTTACGATGGTGGTTCAGATTTTACTTTGACTTTAAGAAATATGGGGAAAGGTAATGAAATCGTTCTACGAGTATCAAAAGGGCAGTTTATGCCCGGAATACTGTCTTCTGAGTATTGTAGAGTGAAATTTGACGATGGTGCTCCCGTTAAATACACTTACAATTCTGCAGCAGACGGAAGTGGAGACGTTATTTTCTTCGATAATTCAAGTAAATTTTTTACAAAATTGAAGACTGCTAAAAAGTTAATGATAGAAGCACCATTTTTTGATGCTGGACGACAAATAATATACTTTGATGTTGAAGGACTTATTTGGGATAAATAAGGATAATAAGTTATAGTAAAGCGGGGTAGCGTATTTGAGCGTTCTACCCCGTATTTACTTTGTAGTAGTTTGATGGACAGTTGCCTCACCCCAAAACACACTAAACGCCAAACTATTCGTCGTCATCCTAAAAGACTGCCGTCCTTCACAACCCTTTCATCTGAGCGATGGTTTCCGATGAGTTGGCAGTTGCAAAAATAGCACTTCCTGCCACCAGTACATCGGCTCCCGCTTCGAGCAGTTGCTTGCCGGTTTGCATAGGTAAGCGGATGTTTTCCCTCTTTGTTGAAAGCATCAATAACGCTCTTGCTTCTGTAAAAAATAACAATATATAGCTCAAAATCAATCGCATTCTATCTCAATAGAAGCCGGCAAATGATGGTCTGTACGAAAAAGTAGCTTTGTAGTCAGTAGTAGCATCGAAAAAAAGCTGTATTTTTGCACAAATAATGGCATAATCGTGCAGAATGAGTGAAAGATGGCAATAGAAAAAACACGAAATACGCTAATTGAAGTAGCCCGAAAGTTGTTCGCCCGTATGGGGGTGGAAAACACCACGATGAACGACATAGCCACAGCCTCGCAAAAAGGGCGACGAACGTTGTACACCTACTTCAATAACAAGATGGAAGTGTATCAGGCCGTAGTGGAAACCGAAATAGAAAGGATGATAGCAGCCTTACAGGAAGTGGCCGGCAAAAACGTGAATGCCGACGAAAAGCTGATACTCTTCTTTTATACCCGATTCGATGCCATCAAAAAAGTGGTGATACGCAACGGAACACTCAAAGCCGATTTTTTTCGAGACATCTGGCGAGTGGAAAACGTGCGAAAAAGCTACGACAAGCGAGAGATAGAAATTATCCGTCAAATATTGGAGCAAGGCATTGAAGAACAGGCTTTTGAAATGCCCGACGTGCAGCTGACGGCCGAAATTTTGCACCACGCACTACGAGGGCTCGAAGTGCCTTACATTCGCGGACAGATACGCTCCGACCGCCTTGCCGATGCCAAGCGAGAAAACATTGCTTACTTGATTTTGCAAGGTATTCGCAAACGGAAAATTGACAGCGAAAATACTGAAAACGAGAATCATAAAATTGACCAAAATAAAGATATACAATGAAATTATTAAGCGGAAAAACAGCCATCATCACGGGAGCAAGTCGTGGTATCGGCAAGGCTGTAGCCCTCAAATTTGCCGAACAAGGAGCAAACATCGCATTCACTTGCACTGCTCTCAACGAAAAAGCGTTGGAAACAGAAAAAGAACTCTCTACACTGGGCGTAAAGGTGAAAGCCTATGCCTCCGATGCCGCCAATTTTGAAGCATCGCATACGCTGGTGCAAGAAATTCTGAAAGAGTTCGGACGCATAGATATACTTGTAAACAATGCCGGAATCACTCGCGACGGGCTACTGATGCGCATGAGCGAAGAGCAATGGGACGCTGTAATAGACACAAACTTGAAGTCGGCATTCAACTTTGTACACGCCGTAACTCCCATACTGATGAAGCAAAAAAGTGGTAGCATTATCAATATGAGTTCGGTAGTAGGTATCAGTGGCAACGCCGGACAAGCGAACTATTCGGCATCTAAAGCCGGTATGATTGGATTCACCAAATCGGTAGCCAAAGAACTCGGTTCCAGAGGAATACGTGCCAATGTGATTGCTCCCGGATTTATCGCAACGGATATGACGGGTGTGCTTTCGGACGAACTAAAACAAAAGTGGGTGGAACAAATACCATTACGTCGCATCGGCGAAGGCGAAGATATTGCCAATGTAGCTGTTTTCTTGGCATCGGATATGTCGGCCTACGTTACAGGGCAGGTACTCAGCGTTTGCGGTGGTATGCAAATGTAAAAGCCTCCTATCCGCCTCGTCCTGAAAAAATAGTATAGGATTTAGACGGTTAAAAACGTCTCTTTTAGTGATACGGTTTTGTGAACTGTATCACTTTTTTTATTTTACACAATTGAGGCAACCAATTGCTGTCGGGTGTGCGTTTGCTGCGGTGTCAGAAAATGCTATTGAGGCTGTTCAAAACTTTTCAAACAGTTTTTTTTGAGATAAGGTTGATATTTTACAGGTATTCCCAAATGTTTTCAGATTTGCCTCCGAACTTTGCATCGTGAAATTTTAAATATCAACACATAAAAAGAAAAGAGATTTGTTATGAAAACATTAAAAAGCATTTTAGTATTGATGGTCGCATTGTTCTCAACAGAAATGGCCATAGCTCGCGAAACAGTAATCGAACCATCCAAGCTGCCTCAAGCAAGCCAAGTTTTTTTGAAGAAACACTTCCCCAATCAAAAAATTGCGTCTGCCACAGAAGAACGAGACGATGTGTTTTGGAAGGAATATAAAGTGTTTCTTGCCGGAGGTGCATCCATCGAATTCGACAGCAAAGGTGTGTGGAAAGAGGTAAAAGTTCGTAGTGGCGTGCCTGCCACCATCGTGCCGGTTGCCATTCAAAAATATGTGCAAAGCAACTATCCGAACGAAACAATTATGGAGCTTAAAAAAGAAAAACGTGGCATATATGACGTGGAGCTAAGCAACGGAATGGAGCTGAAATTCAACTCTGCATTCAAACTGATGAAAATGGAGTACTAAATAAAACAAACACTTTAAATTACACTTTTAAACTTTTTTTACAATGAAGAAGAAAATTTTGATGGCATTTGCCATAGGAACACTTTCTGTAGGTTTTTACAGCTGCGACAAGGATGATACCGACAATCCGGTGATAAAGGAACAAACAGGAACACAGGCCCTTACGCTGCTTCCTGGCGAAGCTCGCACGTTGCTGAGCAGTGTTAGCAATGCCACAGTAACTAAGGCATCGCAGTTGGCTACTGTAAACAGTTATGGCTCATCTTATGTGGCATACGCTA
>JBHBVA010000118.1:0-4547 GCA_041793355.1 Bacteroidota bacterium
ACTTAGATGCAAGTGCCTTCCTTTTTCTTTTAATGGACAACGCTGATACTAACGAAGATTATCTGCTGTTTTTCTTATTCTTTCAGCAAGGTCATACAAGGCACCGCGAAATTGCTCTTTTTCTTCTTCAGTAAAACCTCCATCACCTCCATTACCCTCACCTCCATCAATTTTATGATAAAGCCAAGATGGCGAACGGTCAAAATATCTTTTAGCCAATTTTGCCCAAGAAATATCCAACGCAATATCTCTTATAATCTGTTTTGTGGTCTGTTTTGTCTCTCCTGTTTTTTCCATATTTCAAAAAAAATCATATTCAGAAATGCCCTCTGTTATTGCTCCATAAAAGTACTACGAATATCCGTATTGCATCAATTTTCAAGCAACTCTTTTTTCAAAAAAAAATCCCCTTCAATATATTTAATCGCACATAGCGTGATACCACAAAAAAAACAATCTCTACTCCTCACAAATAGTTAAGGGTAGAGATTGTTTGCAATTAACCGTTATCTACTTCAGCTTTACCATCCTGTATTCTGCACAATCCGTCCGCCGGAGATGTTTATCTCTCGCAACGGAATTGCTGTCAGCAGGCGATAATCATTGTATTCCAACGTTTCGCTCAACAATTCGCTGGTAATTGATTTTTTATGACGAACCAAGTCAAACATTCTTTGATTTTCGCAAAAGAATTCTATTCTTCGTTCATCCAATATATTATCAATAGTAACAGAAGTGGCCGCCGTGTAGTCTGTAAGTCTATTCTCTCTCAACGTATTGTAATAGTCCACAGCTTCTTTTGCTCCGGTGTATGTGCCACCCAAAAGCTTAGCTTCTGCTGCTATAAGATAAACTTCCGACAAACGGATAACCTTAAAGTTATTAACGTACAGCGGAGTAGATGCTCCATCCTGACCTTCATATTTTTTTGTGTAATAAGCCTTGTAAGCACCTTTTGCCGAGGATTTCTCTTCCACCATTTTTGTACGCACATCAGTAGGCCTTTCGTTCACAAAAGTTAAGAAAGAAGACGATGCTGCCGCTTCCGGATAACCGTTGGGGCTTGTGTAATATCCCAAAGAGTTGCGTTGGGCATTCGACTTATCGGTTGTCATTACTTCAAATAGAGACTCTGTTGTACCTGTTGACGACCAAACTTCTGTATAGTTCGTTGTGTTGTACAAACTATACGGACTATTATCGATAACCTCCACCGCATATTTCAGGGCATTATCATAATCCTGCAAGTATAGATACACACGGCTCAACAGTGCTGCAGCTGTCCAGTAGTTTACCTTATTGGAAGACACTACCTTGTCTTTAGAAAGCAGAGTGAGAGAGCGTAACAAGTCTGCAACGATAAAGTCGTAAGTTTCCTTAAGTGTTGCACGCGAAAACTTGTGAGAATCATCATATACAGTATCATTCAAGGCGATACCAGAGTTAGACGCTGTCATATCCTCTGCCACGGCAGGTAGCTTGGCATATACTCTTGCCATCTCAAAATGTCCCAAAGCTCTGAGTGCATACAGCTGCCCCAAGTTGTTGTTGTAAGCATCAATGTTCTCCTCTTTATCGCTCACTTTTTTCCGCTGCAACCAATACGCTATTTATCCGAGCGGCGAGGTAACCAAATCGCTGATATACACCGAGCGATATACCGGAAACATCATCCGTATTATATTGCAAGATAGGCAAAAAGTGGTTGTGCGAGCGCGATGGTGCTATCAAGTCTCCTCCTTTTCCGTCGGCATACAATCCGTAGTCTCCTACGTAGCTGTAGCGATTTACTAACGTACTATATACTCCATTCACTGCAGTATTGAAAGTGGCCATATTAGGAGTGGGGTTTTCCGACGACAGAGAGTCTGAAGGAACCTTATCAAAGTCATCTGCACACGAAGTCAAATGCGACAGGACGAACAAACTCACACCCAAAACTATCAAAAATCTAACATTCTTCATATTCAATACATTAATTAAAACCCAATATTAATCCCAAATAAATAAGTTCTCGCCAATGGTGTATCTGTTGTTCTATAACCATTAAGAGCTGTTTCTAACTCCATATTTTTAGTTGCCGCATACAGATAAGCCACATTATTCACCGAGAAAGTCAAGTCGAGTTTAGACAAACCGGCCTTTTTATACACCTTCTCAGGCACAGCATACGACAACGACAGCTGTTTCAAGCGAATAAAGTCCGTAGATTTAATATGGCGAGAAGACCATTTGTCCGAACGATACGGGTCGGATAAAATTGGACGTTGGTACTCTGCATTATCACCTTCGGCAACCCAATATTTGCCCACCATATCTTTTGAATAGTTCAACGAATAGTTACGCAATCCTGCATTCGTAAAGAAATAGTTCGGATAGTCAAACAGATGTCCACCATATTGGTACGTCAATAACATATCAAGAGTAAATCGTTTGAAACTCAAAGAGTTTGTAAACGCTCCCATCACTTTTGGGTAGGCCGATGCCTGTTTGCCATATCCTGCTTTTGAGTACTCGTATGTTAGATTGTCGTCAGCAACAGGCTTCGTTGGGTCAATCAGGAACTGAGAAACACCACTTTTGGGATCTACTCTTACAAAAGTTGGCATATAGAAGCTGTATAGGTCTTCTTTTTCGCGATACAAATACAAGCTACCGTCGCCCAACATTATATCGTCGCCATTAGGCAGTTGTTCTACAACAGCCTTTAGCGTGGATAAAGAGAAATCGGCATTCCATACCACCTTTTCAGAGCGGAGTATATCATCTGCGTGCACTTCAAATTCCCATCCGGTATTAGAAATTGCTCCGGAGTTCTTTGTCATTACGCTATTAGCCGTGTAGTACGACGTAGGCACCTCCAACAACAGGTTCGATGTATATTTTCTGTAGAATTCCACTCCCACATTCACCCTGTTCCAAAGCGAAGTTTCTACGCCCACATTCAAACTTTTGCTACTTTCCCAGCCCAAGTTAGCATTGTTGGATTGGTACAAATAACTTGCCGGTGTATCTGCATAGCTACCACCAAAGTAGTAAAGTCCTAAATATGAATAATTCCCCATTGGCAAGTTTCCGTTGGTACCATACGACAGTTTCACCATACCATTTGTCAATACGGGATTATCTTTCAACAAATCTGCTGAAAATCGCCAAGCTCCGGAAAGGCTGTAGAATGTACCCACTCGCTTAGCTTTACCCAGTTTAGACGATTTGTCTTGCCTCAAACTACCTGATACATAGTATTTGTTGTCGTAATTATAATTTACGCTTCCGAAATACGAGGCCATCAAATGTTCAAACGTCTTTGTTGTGGCACTGCTTGCTTGTCCGTTTGCAAGGTCTTTCAATACGTCGTTAGAATAATCCTTAGCGGCCAAAAACAGATAGTCCTGCTTATTGTTTTGCACCTCTACACCGGCTATTGCCGCTAAGTTGTGTATCCGTGCAAATGTTTTATTATAGTTCAACGTATTGGATGAAGTAAGGGTAGTAACCTCTGATTTGCTTACCTCTCCAAGCCCATTCATCGGCTCTCCATTTACGGAATAAGGTCCCCAATAGTTAAACGTCTTAACCGTAAAGTAGTCCAACGAATTGTTGGTATTAAACGAAAGCTCCGGCGTAATTTGAGCCTTAGCCCCCAAGTTTGTCATCACCCGAACCGTTTTGTTGGACAGATATTGGTCATCGTCCGACAAAACAAGCAGAGCATTCTTTACAGACGAGTTAAAGTTAGCAGAGGTATTGATGCTACCATCCGCATTGTATGCTTTTTCGGCAGGATTTGAAGAAAACAGCAACGACAATGGAGAAGAAGTCCCCAATCCTTGCTCCTGTTCACTTTGGTCTGCATACCCTTTTTGCAACGAATAGGCAAGCTGTGTTTTCAAATTCAAATCGAGCCAATTGTTGGCTTTATTGTTTAAGTTCACAAGCGAACTATAACGCTCATAGCTCGAATTACGCACCAATCCATCCACTTTATTATACCCCAAAGAGGTGAAAAAGCTTGTTGTTTCGTTTCCTCCACTTGCAGACAATTGAATGTCAGACTGCTTTCCGCCATCGTATATAAGTTTCCGCCAATCTTCCCCTTGTTTGCTCGCATCTGTTATGATAGAGTAATCTTCGTTAAGATAGTTAGCCTCCGCAAATTCTTTAGCTTTTGCTTGTATGTCCTGATTTCCATAGTTTGCTTGTGTCGGCAAAAAAGCCTTGTTCTGATTGAGGTAATAACCCTCCAAAGCCGCCTTTTGATAAGCCAAATACTCTGAAGCATTCATCGGCTGAAACGACTTTGTCGCCATTTCAGACCATCCCATCGACGAAGATAAATTAAATTTTGTTTTCCCTTTTTTTCCTTTTTTCGTAGTGATGATAACCACACCATTGGCAGCACGCGAACCATATAGTGAAGAGGCTGCCGCATCCTTCAAAACCGTTATAGATTCAATGTCCTCTGGATTGATAGTGGATAGGATACTTGATGAAGCTCGCCCTCCGGTAGCCGCACCAGAGTTTACAGGCTCACCTCCATAGTTTCC
>JBHBVA010000119.1:0-7692 GCA_041793355.1 Bacteroidota bacterium
CGGAGTTTTGTTCGCCGGCTTTGGGATATTTAAACGACTGCAGTTGCGGATACAAACCTCCCCGATAGCTCTGAAAGGAGTATTCCCGCACTTGCGACTCGTCGAAGCGGACAAAGGCAAGCAGTTTGTTATCCGCCGAAAAGTCCATAATGTGCGTAGTGGCAAGCTCCTCCTCATACACCCAATCGGTGGCACCGTTGATGATTTTGCCTACACTTCCGTCTTTGGTTATTTGCGACTCCGAGCCGTAATCGAATTTTACCAGCCAGATGTTGTTTTCGCACACATAGGCCAGCATCCGTCCGTCTTTCGAGAATATCGGTACCGATTGTTTCGCCTTTTTGTCGGTGAGTTTGCTCACCAAGTTGCGTCGGATGTCGTAGTAATAATAATCTGCCCGAAACGAGTGGCGATAAATCTGTTCGGCATTGCAATACAGCAAGATACGCTTTTCGTCGGGCGACACCTCAAAGCCGTCGAAACGAGCAAACGAGCATTCGCGAGCCTTGCTTACGCTGAACACCGTATCCACCGGCAACCCTGTTTTGAAAGCGTACTTCACCACGTGCTTTCCGCCGTCGGCTTTGTAAAAATACTCCCCGTCGGGCGACGAGGCAACCTTGCTCACTCCTCGTGCGGAGAATTTTCCCGAAGTTATATCCTTCAGCCCAACCGTTTGAGCTACTGCCCATTGCGAAAACAATAGCAAGCAACAGGCAATCCATCTAAATTTTGTCATTGCGATATTTTTTTTGTTATTGATTATTTTCTTTCAGTATTTTCGCCAACGTTTCCACCCCCTGCGAAGCCCCTTGGCGGATAAAGGTGATGCCCCTGCGTGGGAAACTCACCTCCTGCGGGTCAATCAGATACACAGGCACCCCTTGCGGAACATAGTGCAGCAATCCTGCTGCCGGATACACGTTGAGCGACGTGCCAATCACCACAAACACCTCCGCCTGCGATGCCAGATTGATGGCAGGCTCAATCATCGGCACCGCCTCGCCAAACCACACGATAAACGGGCGGAGTTGTCCGCCATCTTCAGCTGTGTCGCCCACGTTCACCTCAATGTTTTCGGGCGAAAGTTCGTACACCAATTCGGGGTTTCGTGCCGATTGCACCTTCATCAGCTCGCCGTGCAGATGCAACACCTGCGAACTGCCTGCCTGCTCGTGCAGGTTGTCCACATTTTGCGTAATTATCCGCACGTCAAAGTCCTTTTCCAGTTCGGCAAGCAACCGATGCCCCTTGTTGGCATTACTTTTCAGCAACTCCCTGCGGCGATGGTTGTAAAAATCCAGCACCAATTGCGGGTTTCGGCTAAAACCTTCGGGGGTTGCCACATCCTCCACCCGATACTCGTTCCACAACCCTCCCGAATCGCGAAACGTTGCAATGCCACTCTCGGCACTCATCCCTGCTCCCGTAAGCACAACTACCTTCTTTTTCATAGCCGACAAATATAGTAAAAAACCTCATATCTCTGCCTTTAGCCGGTAGTTTGTTGAGTTTTTGGGGCTGTCTGCCAAATACTTTGTGCCAACATATTTTTTATCCGTGTAATATATTTTGTTTGCCGAGAACATTTACTACCTTTGCAGGCAGACAAAACAAGTAAAAAATGCAAATTACCGTAGCAAATACACCTTATATTACTGCCATAAACTTTATGGCAGGCTCTGCCCGGCTTGTTCCGTACCAGGGGAAGCTTTATGTTAATTGTAAGGGAAACAGGTTCAACCCTACAAAGGTAGAAGCAAGTACACCTTAATTATTAGTGATAATTCGCTTTTTTTATTAACGTTTAAATCTTTATTATTATGACAAAATAATTGTATGTAGGCATGTAAACTAATATATTGGCAGGTGTGGAACAAGCCAATCGTGAAATATTGCCGCAAGTCTTTCACAAATAGTTTACTCGCGATGAAGTACATTTGTCGTGTCTGCCGACAGATGGTGTAAGTTCGACATAGCAGACAAGCGGCAAAAAGAGGATAGGGAGGGAGAATATCAAAATAGCTAATCACATTTATCTTTTACATTTCTTTTAATTGGAATAACATGATAAGAAAAAAAGAACAAAGCAATTCTTGCAACGGCGAGACGGATGTTTCAAGACTGATGAAGCTTCTTGGTAAAACTTTTTACTTATCGGTTTCGTACGGTACTTCCGAAAGTGGGGCTAGCAGAGAGAAAATACCCACCACCTTAAGTAGATTGGGATATAAGAGCGGAGGAGTAGAAGACTATAACGAAAAAAACCTCATAGTGGAAATGAAACAGGGATACCCTATCATACTGGCAGGGTATGCAAGGCGACAAAAACCTATTCTTACCCGATGGTACACCAAGTACAGTCAAGGACATGCGTGGTTAGCCCATGGGTTAATGGAGCGTAAGAGAAAAGTGTATTGGAAAAACAAAAAAGACGGTACCCTCATAGACAAAGGAGAGGAATCACAGTGGTATGTTCTCTGCAATTGGGGATGGTATGGCTTAGCAGATGGTTATTATCTAAGTAATGCTTTCAACGTAGCAGAAGGAGCTGTATTTCCGGAGAATGAACTTGGAGCTAACAGTGAGACGGTCAATGGTCTAAATTTTCAGTACAAGGTACAAATGATAAAAGGAATACGAAAATTATAAATGATTATGAAAACATTAAAATTCACGATTCTCTGTGGCTTGTCTCTGTGTTTACACGCCTGCAAGGACTCCGGTATGATTATTTCCGAATCCGAACTGAGTGCTAACTACGTGCGGTATTATATAACACCTAAGTCAATGAGTTTAAGTTCTGATATACATGCAGGAGCGATATATTTTGATACTTGGTTCTACGGACCGCATATTTCCCGGCACTCTGGTGAGGCTTATGAGGCATTAACCAAACAGTACAACGACCTCACATATAACGAATATGTAATGGTTCACGGCGGACCATCAGCCGTAAACGATTCTATTGCGAACGTCAGCCTCACGTGCGACAAAGACTACAACGCACAGTATCCCGCAGGTAGCGAGCTAGCGGGTATTGTTCAGGTGGAATCGCTGTTCCCTTGTAAGTTATTCATTGCCAACAATTACGATGGTAAGCTGACCGAAAAGTATATTCCGCATTTGATGTCGGAGGTAACTCCCGCTAACAGTGGCTTATTTAGCCCCTGTGTAGTGTTCAGCATAGCTCCGTTACCTCCCGCAGGCGAATACACGTTTACGATGAAGGTGCAGTTGTCGAATCAAACACTCACGAGAAGCACTACTATTCAGATACCCAAATAGTAAGGTTATAAACATCACCGTCATCATAGCATAGGGAGGTTGCTTGGGGGATGCGACCTCCCTACTTGTGTTCCGGCACACGTGCATCGCACAATATTGTTTCGGGGCAGCTTATGGATGTTTGCGAAAATAATTGGGCAAAAACAAGAGCCAATGCACAGAAAAACATTACCTTTGTGCGTTTTTTTAAGTTGGAGTTTTTCTCCGCAGGGAGGAAAACGAAAAACGGAAACAACAAACACGTTTTTAATTCAGAAAATTAGACTAAATTCAAACATTTGATGGATAAATTAAGCTACGCTTTGGGCTTGAGCATCGGTAATAACTTTCGTGCATCAGGCATCAGCAAAATAGATTTAAGCTCGTTTGGCGAAGGCATTCGGCACGTGATGGACGGCACACAACCCGAAATGACTTACGACGAAGCAAAACAAATCATCAATGAGTATCTCACTCGTTTGCAAGCCGAAAAAATGGAACTTAACAAGAAGGCCGGCGAAGAGTTTTTGGCAATCAACAAGGGGAAAGCAGGGGTGGTAACCACCGCCAGCGGATTGCAATACCAGATTCTGACCAAAGGCGACGGAGCTATTCCCAAAGCTACCGATACCATTCGTTGCCACTATCACGGTACGCTGATAGACGGCACCGTATTCGACAGTAGCGTTCAGCGGGGCGAACCCATTTCGTTTGGCGTGGGACAAGTAATAAAAGGCTGGACAGAGGCTCTGCAACTGATGCCCGTAGGTTCCAAATGGCGTTTGTTTATACCATCGGAGCTGGCGTATGGCTCGCAAGGGGCAGGGGCAAGCATCGAGCCGAACTCTACCCTTATTTTCGACGTGGAACTTTTGGGAATAGAGTAACCGACTACAAAATAATATTATTTACAATACAAAAAAAGAAAAAACACAATGAAAAAAATTCAAGTACTTATGTGCGGTGCCGCTGTGGCAATGGGTGCGTTCACCGTATCTTGCGACAACGGAGCAAGCAAATCATCACTCAAAACATCTAACGACACTTTGTCGTATTCGTTCGGAGCCACAGTAGCCGAAAAGGAACTGACACAGGCTTTGTATCAAATGGGCGTGTTGGGCGATACGGCAATGCTCGATATGGAGTATCAATCTCGCATCAGCCAAGCTGCCGACTCTGCAGCCAAGCTAAACTTGCAAAACGAATTGAAAACGAAAAAAGACTCTATCAGCCAAGCAAATGCTAAAAATCTGGCAGCGTTCCTTTCAGGATTGAAAGAGGGTATCAACGCCGGCGACGACAAATCGGCATACGTGATGGGATTGAGCGTAGGACACAGCATCGGGAAAAACTATGTATCCGGCATCGAGCAACAAATATTCGGAAAAGATTCTAAAGAAAAACTTAACAAATCGCTCATCTACAACGCTATCGCTGATGTGTTGAACGAAAAAGAAGGTGCTTTGGAAGATGCTCCTGCCACATTCCAAAAAGTGATGGAAGAGGCTCAAAAAGCATCGCAAGCAAAACGCGACGAAGAGCTGAAGAAAGAACACAAGCCAACTATTGAGGCCGGCGAAAAATTCTTGGCAGAAAACAAAAGAAAAGAAGGTGTGGTAACCACCGCCAGCGGATTGCAATACAAAGTAGAAAAACAAGGTACAGGTGCTAAACCTACAGCCAACGACGTGGTGAAAGTACACTACAAAGGTACTTTGCTGGACGGAACCGTATTCGACAGCTCTTACGAGAGAAAAGAGCCTGTAACTTTCCCTGTAAGTGGCGTTATCAAAGGCTGGACAGAGGTATTGCAATTGATGCCTGTGGGGTCTAAATACACTGTTTACATCCCTTACGATTTGGCTTACGGTTCGTCCGGTACGGGAGACAAAATCGCTCCATTCTCTACACTTATTTTCGAAGTAGAGTTGTTGGGTATTGAAAAATCCGGAGCCGCAGCACAATAATGTTCGCACGCAGTGCATCTCCACTGCAAGTGAAATAACGGACAAAAAAAGAAAGACACGTCGGGAAAAACGATGTGTCTTTCTTTTTTACATTTCGGAAAATCTTCCGAAAGTTTACTTACCTCTCTACTCGGATACGGGCATCTACCACCACTACATCTGTGTCCGTAGCCATCAGCGGATTGAGGTCAAGCTCCTGTATTTCAGGAGTGTGCATCAGCAGATGCGAAAGGCGGACAATTACGTCTGCATAAGCATCTTGATGAATACCTTTTTGCCCACGCACACCCTCGATGATGGGGTAAGTTTTCAGCGACCTTATCATTCGCCGCACCTCGTTGGGTGTAAGCGGAGCCAACCCCGATGCCACATCTTTAAGCACATCTACAAATATGCCACCCAGTCCGCATAGCACCGTATGACCAAAATTGGGTTCGTATTTGGCACCCACAAACAACTCTTTGCCTGCCACCAGAGGCTGTATCATCACAGCCGTAGCGTCGGGTATTTGCATCATTCTATCCATTTCGGTTGCCAGTTCGTCCGACGAGGCGATGCCTACCTTCACACCGCCCACATCCGACTTGTGCAACGGCCCCACCACTTTCAGCACAAGAGGATAGTCCATCTTTTCGGCTTCGGCCACAATGGTTTGCTTGTCCGGCGACACAACTTCGGGGGCAACACGAATACCCACCAGATGCAACAACCTACGAACATCCGCAGGTGGCATCCAACCATTCTGCTGATTTTCAATCACCTGCCGAATGGCATTTATATCCATTTGCGGGGATGGCACATCCGTAAAGGTTTCCACTGGCGAACAAAAAGCTTTGCCCAAAGCTGCCGCCAACACGGCCTCGTCCGTGAAGCAGAGATTTCCCTTTTGCACGAAATCGCACATCGGCTTCACCGCCATCACTTTAGAGGGCAGAACAGAATAGATAGGAATGTCGTTTTCTTGTATTTTTTGGTGGAGAATATTATAAGCCTTTTCCACATCGGTAACGCCGGGGTCGCCATAGATAACTATCAAGCCATCAATACCCTGCATCTTTTTTGTGCAATAATCTACAGCTATACCCAAGTGTTCGCCGGTGCCCGTACCCAACAAGTCGATGGGATTGCCCACCGCACTACCGGGCAACAAATGCGTGCGAAGCTCCTCAGCAATGGCTTGAGGGAATTCGGGAACAGAAAGCCCGGCTTTGGCAAGAGCATCGGTAAGGATAACGGCCGGTCCACCCGCCTGCGAAACTACAGCTATATTATTGCCTTTCAAGGGCTTCATCGTAAGCACGGCAGCCACGTGTGCCAACTCTTGCCGTGTGTGGCAACGGATGATGCCTGCCTTGCGAAAGAGGGCATCTACTGCCACATCCGAACTTGCCATCGCTCCCGTGTGCGAGGCTGCCGCACGCATACCCGAATCGGAAGTTCCCGACTTCAAGGCAACTATTTTGCAACCTTTGCGAACCAACGAGGAAGCGTGAGTAAGCAGCATCTGCGGATTGTGAACGGTTTCCATATACACTATTTTCACTCGCGGACTATCCGACACAAAAGTTTCGTCCCAGTAGCGTATCACTTCCTCCACCCCTATTTGAGCGGCATTGCCGATGCAGAAAACGGAGTTGAAACGCAACCCCATTTGTGCCACGTCTTCGATGATGAAGGTTGCCGTACCACCCGAACTGGAAACCATATCTACCCCTTTGGGGTCGATAATAGGCAACGGTTGTGTAAAAATACTTTGGTGATGCACGTTGAGCATTCCGCTACAATTGGGCCCTAACAAACAAGCTCCGGCATCGGTAACGATTTTCAGCAGTTGTTTTTCCAGCACGGCTCCGTCGTCGTTCAGCTCGCTAAATCCTGCGGAGAATACCACAAAAGCCTTTACGCCTTTGCGTTTTGCCAACACTTCCACCACCTGCACACATTGCACGGCAGGCACAGAAATAATTGCCATATCGGCATTTGGAACGTCCTCTACGCTACGAAAACTGCGGATGCCCTGCACCTCGTCTTCTTTGGCATTCACCACGTAAATGTCGCCGGTAAAACCCTGTTTCAGATTCATCAAGGCACTGCCTCCGGGTTTGGTTAGTTGATTCGACCCTCCCACCAACACGATACTGCGGGGGGCAATTAATTGTTGATTTATCATAGCTTTATTTTTTTTGTTCGGAGGAAGTTGTTTACCATCTAATTGATATTCAATAGGAAAAGGAAGACACCCTCGCACCGCTATTATCTGACGAGGCAAATATACAATAAGCTGTTGATATTTTCAACTTTTAGGGAAAGGATATTCTGTACGAAGAAAACCGCTTCTTACCAACAAAATCAAAATACTGAAAATCAGATAATTGCAGATAAATTACAAAAATCACTGTATAGAGATAGATTTACTACAGCCTTTTGTAGGAGCGTGCCGACGGCATCATTATCTAGC
>JBHBVA010000120.1:0-3765 GCA_041793355.1 Bacteroidota bacterium
AGGAGCGTGAGGGACATTCGCCCATCGAGGCAAAAGTGAGTTCTCGCCATTCGGCTTTCAGTACCGACCGCCGAGAAACACAAGCCGTAGCCAACATCGGAGGCGACAACTTGCCCATTGTTATTTCCGACCGTCGGGAAGGACGCGGATACAACTTTGATGTACACTTTTTGCCCGATTACGTATTGGCAGACACCTTCACTCCCGAAATGCCTCGTGCCATTTCCATAGTGTTGCCGGCGGAAATATGGACAGGTGAAGAGAAAACATTCCCCCTGTTTAAGGCTTGCCAAATAGTTGATATTCAGCAATGCAATGCTACCATCAAGTTTGTGGAAGCAACATACAGCGAGCTGTCGGCCGAACTGATAACGTTGCTACAAGCTGACAAAAATATAGTGTTATTGCTTGCTACACACCACCAAAACGGGGTAGGTGAGCAGCGTGCTTTTTTCCACGCATTGTTGGATGCGGAAGTGAAAACTCCTGTGGTTGTGGCACGCAGTTACAACGAGAACGATAGCGAAGACTTGCAAATAAAAGCTGGTGCGGATTATGGCACGGTATTTTTAGACGGCTTTGGCGATGGCATTCTTTTGACAAACAGAGGTGCAATTTCATCGTCGGCAGTAGATGCGTATATGTTTGGCATTCTGCAAGCTACACGCTTGCGTACCAGTAAAACGGAGTTTATCTCCTGCCCCAGTTGCGGACGCACCCTTTTTGACCTGCAAACTACCATTGCCCGTATCAAGGAGGCTACATCACACCTCAAAAGCCTGAAAATAGGCATTATGGGGTGCATCGTAAACGGACCCGGCGAAATGGCAGATGCCGATTATGGTTATGTAGGTGCCGAACACGGCAAAGTATCGCTCTACAAAAAGAAAGTATGCGTGGAGAAAAATATCCCATCCGATGAAGCGGTAGGGCGACTCATAGAACTTATCAAAGCACATGGCGACTGGGTGGAGCCATCGTAGTTGTTGGTATATTTAGAAGAAAATGAATACAGTAGCACAGATACTTACGGCACTTGTGGCAATAGAGCATCTTTATATTTTGTACATAGAGATGTTTGCTTGGGAGACGTTGGGACGCAAAACATTCAAGGGTGCTTTACCTGACGAATTGTTTGCAAAAACGAAAGGTTTAGCGGCCAATCAAGGCTTGTACAACGGATTTTTGGCAGCAGGTCTGTTATGGTCGTTTCTGATAGCGGATGCCGAATGGGCAACGAATATCCGCATCTTCTTTTTGGGTTGCGTTGTTGTTGCCGCACTTTACGGAGCATTCAAATCGTCTAAAAGCATTTTGCTGAAACAAGGATTACCTGCCATCTTAGCAATGATTTTTGTACTGATGGCAAGGGGATAAGGACATTCAAATACAAATGAGAAAAAGAAGCTGCTCGATAAAAGCAACTTCTTTTTTAGTCTCAAAAAACTTTTTCAGAACGTGTAACTAACACCTGCCGTGGCCCATACGCCTGCTTGCGGTACGTTACCAAGGTCGAAATACGTATGGTCAAATACGTTGTTTACGTTGGCAAATATCACGCAATTGCTTACGGGGCGGTAGTCCAATCGCACGTCCAACGTAGAGAATGCCGGATAAGGTTCTGCCGTGGACGTTTTGCTTGTGGCATCGTATTTGGCATACGTTCCGGCACGATTCTGCCAACGCCAGTTCCACGATGTGGAAATTTTATTTCCGATGGGCAAAATCAGGCGAGCCGCTACCTTATCTCGCATATAATTGAGTACGTAGCTGGAAATATTGTTGCCTGCATCTGCCGATTGATACATTTTGGTATAATCCACCTGTAGCGACGAGCCGTCGGCAAGTTGCGGAAGCAACGTTTTCAGGTTTACTTTTGCCCCCAGTTCTAACCCTTTGGTGTTCACCTTTTTGTAATTTACCGACTGCCACACGGCGAGTGTGTCGCTGGCTTTTGTCCAGTCTATCAAGTCCTTACCTCGTTGATAAAATAACGTTGTGTATCCACTCACAACGCTTCTGCTGTTTCCCCAGTGACTACCCACCTCCCATGCTTCGGAACGTTCAGGCTTCAAAAAGGCATTGCCTTTGTGTGTGGGCGAACTGTAAAACAACTCTGTGAATGAGGGCATTCGCATCGCTTTGTTCCACGAGGCAAATATACGCACGTCGGGCGAAAAGCGATAAGCTGCATTCACCGACGGATAAAACTGATAATTGCCGTGCAGGGCGGTGTTGTAGTTTGCCAACACGCCGGCAGTAACGGACAAATGGTCGATAATAAGCGTATGCTCTAACGCATAGCTGATGGTGGTACGATTGTATGCTCGCTTGTATTTTCCGTTGGGGGAAGGCAGTAAATTTCCCAAGTTGGAGCTTTGCACGGCCTCGCTACGCAATTCGGAGCCAAAGCTCGAAATACCCCATTTGGAGGTGTATTGCAAATTTAGGTTGGCACCATACACATCCATCAGGTGGTGATTGTAGGGAACCGGCGACTCGCTGCCTTTGATAAGTTGAAATTCGTCTTTGCTCCTGTTCCAATACACCGACGGAATGAATTTAAGTGTTGTTCCCGTTTCGGCTCGGAGCGATGCGTAGTAATTTTTCGTTTTTTCATATTGGTTCGGAAAGCGAGGCGAATAAAATGTGTTTGCCCCAAAAGCCTTGTCCAGATAGCCTAAATTGAAATCTATCCGAGCCTTTTCCGTTTGCACGTGGGTTTGCCAAAAGGCATTGCCCATCCGATAATCGCTGTTGGCAATATCGCCATCGGCACGTTTGTAGCCTGCCGAAAGCTGGTGGGTGGCTTTGCCCGAACGTAATACAGCGTTGCCTTCGCCGGCAAACAAGCCGTACATTCCGCCTTGTAGTGAAGCGTATGCCTTGTGGTTCGGATTTTTGCGTGTGATGATGTTGATGCCTCCGGCAAAAGCCGATGCTCCGTAAGTGATGGAAGAGGGACCGTGAATGATTTCGATGCGTTCGATGTCCGCCAGATTGATAGGTAAGTTGCTGCTAAAATGCCCTGTGTGTGGGTTCGATACGTTGATGCCGTTCAGTAGAATAGCCGTTTGCTCGTAAGAACCACCTCGAATAGATACGTCTGCTTGCACTCCGTGTCCGCCCCGTTGCTGAATATCCACGCCGGCTATGTAGCCCAGCAGGTCGGAAACGTTTTGAAAGGGTAACCGCTCAATCTCGCTACGCGAAATCACCGTAACCACTTTGGGTGCAATGCCCAGCGGCAATGCCACTCGCGAGGAAGTTACCACCACCTCATCCAGTTCCGTTTCGTCAGTTGTGGGTGTTTGCTGCTCCACACCTGTGGTTTGTGCGGATGCCGTTGCCACATTGGCAAACAGTAATGTGCTTACTGCCAGCACTCCTGTGTTTACCACTCTCTGCAAGCTGTTGAACACGCCGTAGCTTTTTCGCGAAAAATGCTTAAAGCGTGCTGCTTGCCTCTTTTCCAGAATTTTTTTCTGCATAAAGTAAAAAATTAAAATAATGAATAAATAAAACTTTTGTTTGCTCCGCTCACACTATACAGGCGGGCAAAAGCGGTTGCAAAGGTAGTGTTTTTTGCCGACGAAAAGGGAGATGCTGTGCAGTTCGGCTGAAGAGGAAATGCTGGTTTTCGTTTTTACTCTCCCACCCCTTTTTTAAAAAAACAGAAATGCCGGACCTCGCATTCCTGTTTCTCTGATATTTGTTATATGCTTCCTCAAAAACGGGAGCTTTCAAAATAGCTTACATTTTGTC
>JBHBVA010000121.1:0-3198 GCA_041793355.1 Bacteroidota bacterium
ATAGCGTGCCGATAGATTCCACGAATGGAAGAAGAACTTCCAGTCGATAAACGGTACAATATCCTCAATGGGGATATGCTTCAACACACGTCGCCCCAGTTTATTGGGTACGGGCGGATTGTATTCGCCCCAATTGATTTTCAAAGAGTTACTTTTCGCATCAGCGAGTGATACAAGCTCTACTTTCTTCCCCTCGTTGCCCGCACGCAGTTCGGCATATTCCTGTCTCACTTGTTGCTTATACTGTTCGCTGGTGGCAGGGTTTATCAAATTTGCCACCGTTTGCGGACTTTGTGAGGCATCTTTCACATACACCACCGCCCCACGCGAATAGTTGGGGTCTATCTTTATGGCAGTATGCAATTTGCTGGTAGTGGCTCCACCAATCATCATCGGGATAGAAAATCCGTGCTTCTCCATCTCGGTTGCCATTATCGCCATCTCTTCGAGCGATGGAGTAATGAGTCCGCTAAGCCCCAATACATCAGGCTTTTCCTCCTTTACTTTTTGAATTATCACTTCGGGGGGAACCATCACACCCAAGTCGATAACCTCGTAGTTGTTACAAGCCAAAACAATGCCTACAATGTTTTTTCCTATGTCGTGAACATCACCTTTAACGGTAGCTATCAACACTTTACCTGCTTTGGTAGCAGACCCCTCGCTTTTTTCGGCTTCCAGCACCGGTTCCAATATGGCTACCGCCTGCTTCATTGTTCTTGCCGTTTTCACCACTTGGGGCAAAAACATTTTACCTGCCCCGAAAAGGTCGCCCACTTTGTTCATCCCCGCCATCAGTGGCTTGTCGATGATGTCCAACGCACGCGGATAAACTGTTAATGCCTCCTCTAAATCCTGCTTCAAATAGTCGCCGATTCCCTTTACCAAGGCGTATTGCAAGCGTTCTTCGAGCGAATAGCTTCTCCACTCTTCTACCTTTTTTTCCGCATTGGCTCCTTGATTTTCTTTTATTTTGGTGGCATATTCTATCAACTCATCTGTGGCTTCATCTCGTCTGTTCATCACCACATCTTCCACCAAGTTTCTCAATTCCAACGGAATATCCTCGTAAATTACCGATTGTCCGGGATTTACGATACCCATATCCATCCCTCGCTGAATGGCGTGATACAAAAAGATAGAGTGCATCACCTCGCGAACGTAGTCGTTGCCTCTGAATGAAAATGATAAATTACTTACCCCTCCACTGATTTTGGCTCCGGGCAGATTGGATTTTATCCATTCTATGGTTCTCAGAAAATCGACTGCATAACCTCGATGCTCCTCAATACCGGTAGCTATCGCCAAAATATTGGGGTCGAATATTATATCTACCGGATTAAATCCGTTTTCGACCAACAATTTGTAGGCCCGTCCGCAAATCTCGATACGGCGGTCGTAGCGGTCGGCTTGCCCCTGCTCGTCAAATGCCATCACGATGACAGCTGCACCGTAACGACGGATAAGATTTGCCTGATGCAGAAATTCTTCTTCGCCATTTTTCAGCGAAATGGAATTAACAACAGCCTTACCTTGAACGCATTTCAAACCTGCTTCAATCACATCCCATTTGGAGGAGTCAATCATCACGGGGATGCGTGAAACATCGGGGTCGGATGCCATCAAATTCAAGAAAGTGGTCATTTCGTGAGCCGCATCCAACAGCCCTTCATCCATATTCACATCCAAAATTTGGGCACCGTCTTCCACCTGTTTACGAGCAATGGTAAGAGCTTCTTCGTAGTTTTTTTCCTTTATCAACCGCAAAAATTTGCGAGAACCGGCCACGTTACAACGCTCTCCTACGTTGATAAAATTGATTTCGGGTTTTGCCTCTAACACCTCTAAACCAGAAAGCTGCATATAAGGCGATGGTTTCACCGGCTCGTGTGGTTGAGCATTTTTTATAAGATTGGCGTACTGTGCAATATGGGCAGGGGTTGTACCGCAACATCCTCCGATGATGTTTACCAAACGTTCGTCGATGTATTCGCTAATTTGCTCTGCCATTATTTCGGGCGTTTCGTCGTACTCGCCAAACTGGTTGGGCAGTCCGGCATTAGGGTAGGCCGAAATGTAATAAGGTGCAATACGTCCCAGCTCTTTCAAAAACGGCTTCATATCCGAAGCACCGAAAGAGCAATTCAGCCCGATGGAGAGAATCTCGATATGACTCACCGATGCCACAAAAGCAGCTACCGTTTGCCCCGAAAGCGTCCGTCCTGCCTTATCGGAAACCGTTACGGAAATCATAATCGGCACCCTCCGTCCTTGACGTGTGAACACCTCCTCTGCCGCAAAGAGTGCAGCTTTGGCATTCAGCGTATCAAATATTGTTTCGATAAGCAACATATCCACACCTCCGTCGAGCAAACCTTCAATCTGTTCGCTGTACGCCGTGCGGAGGTCGTCGAAAGTTACGGCCCGATAAATAGGGTCCTCCACTCTCGGACTCATTGATGCCGTCTTGTTAGTTGGTCCGATGGCACCTGCCACAAAACGAGGCTTATCGGGGTGGGCAAGCGTGTATTCATCGGCCACCTTTCGGGCCAGTTGAGCAGCCTGCACATTTATTTCGCGTGCCAAATGCGGCATCGCATAGTCCTCCATCGAAATGGTAGTAGCATTAAACGTATTGGTTTCGATAATATCCGCCCCGGCCTCCAAATACTCGCGGTGAATGGCCTCAATCACGTCGGGACGCGTGAGAGACAGCAAATCGTTGTTCCCTTTCAGCAAAACCTGCCAATCTGCAAAACGCTCGCCACGAAAATCGGCCTCCGTCAGCTTATATCGTTGTATCATCGTACCCATTGCACCATCCAGCACAAGAATACGATGCTTCAGAATTTCCTTAATATCTGCTTTTTTCATCAATTTATTATGTACAAAATGTGTGGGAAGAATGCCCTTTCTACCCTCACGGTGTTCAGAAAGTTACCCTCGCTTTGTAGCCCTATCCATTGCCCGACGGTCGTCTTTTTCACGTAGAGCCTGACGTTTGTCGTATTGCTTTTTACCTTTGGCCACTGCAATGTTGAGCTTTGCTAATCCCCGCTCATTGATAAAAAGACGTGTAGGAATCAGCGTAAAGCCCGTTTCCTTCACCGAACGTTCAATTTTACGCAACTCTTTGCGATTGAGCAAAAGTTTTCGTTCGCGACGAGCTTGATGATTATTGTAAGTACCGTAAAAATA
>JBHBVA010000122.1:0-3082 GCA_041793355.1 Bacteroidota bacterium
ATTCCGCAGTAGGAAAAAAAGTTGTACTTTAGCGTTTGAAAATCCAACTGCGTAGCAGTAGAAAATATTTAGTTATGAAATTCGAGTTATCCTTTACTAATAAAGAGATTACGCCTTGGGGCGGGATGGTGTTTTTAAAGCAAATGTTGGACAAAATTGGGTTTAAACAAGCCATTGAATCGCAAAAGAATCCCTACTGCGGAATCCGGGTTTATCCGGAATGAAAGTAGCGATGAGGATAAAACAATTCCTCCATCACACTGCAATGCAAGCGATGGAGGAATTTCTGTTTTCGCAAAAGGCGACAAGCCTTTTACTTCCTTTTAAAAGTTGTAAACGATATTGCCCAAAATATGGAAAGGCTTTTGCGGAGCTAAACGATACGACCAATATTTTTCGTTAGTCATATTATTCATTTTCAGAGCTAAACGAACATTTTTGTAGTTGTAAAATACAGATGAACTCAACACACTGTATGCAGGTATCGTAATCTTTGCCGTACTCGTATTGGTGTGAAAAGATTCGTTTCCGTAATTAAATCCTACACCGATGCCCAGGCCTCGCAACAAGCCACTTCCAAATGAATAACTGCTCCACAAATTAACCAAATGAGCAGGTCCGGAGGAAGCAGGACGCAGCCCGTTCAGGTTGTCCGAAATATGAGTGTAACGACTGTCGTTGTAAGCATATCCGGCAATAATCTGCCATCCTGCAAAAGGTGCGGCAGCAATATCTACTTCAACACCGCGACTGTATTGGCTTCCATCTTGAATGGAGTAATCGGCATTCGTTGGATTCGGACGCAAAATATTTCTCACATTGATGTCGTAGTAACTCACCGACCCCGCCAACTTATCGTTCCAAAGGTCAAATTTCAGACCGGCTTCCCACTGATTGGCGTGTTCCGGTTTGAACGTATTGCCATCTATATCTGTCCCCGTTTGATTGTTAAATCCATTCATATAGTTGGCAAAGAATGCCAATTTTTGAGGAATCAATTGATACACAGCACCCAGTTTGGGCGACAAAGCCGTCTGTCCATAATCTCCGGTGGTGTTTCCTGTCAGATGATTGTATGTTCCTTTGTTTTCGAAGCGGTCTAAACGCAAACTCAGCATCACCGACAGCGAGGGAGTTACATTCAACACATCCGACACGTATGCCGCATACGTATTTTCACGAACTGTACGGTAAGTTGCAGTCGTTTTTAACGCCACCGAATCCACGTAAAAGCGATTGAGCGTTTTGTGCAACCCCACCGAACCTTTTTGAAAGTCGGCAGTTGCGGTATTCACGTTACGCGTGTTTCTGTTTTGCTTGTAATTGTAGTAATCAAAACCTATTAACAGTCGGTTTCTCATTCCCGCCAGCGTAAAATCACCGATAAAATTTTGCTGTACGTTAGTGGAATAATAGTTTTGATTACCCACCCTAACCTGTGCCCTCAGCATATTTTCGGCACGCATACCTACCAATTGGGTAGTGTAACCACCAAATCCAGAATGAGTCCGACTGACGGATGACAGCGAACGCCATTGCGGCGAAATTTGATATTGGGCTTGCAAAATAATGTTAGAAGCTGTAGATGTGTACGACAAATCGTTGTTGGCAAAGGAAGAATAATAAGGTATTTTCATATCCGCAATACTTTTTTCTATATTGCCTTGCGTGTACGGATTAAAACGCACCGGCGAGGTTCCACTACCTCTACCGTATTCTACATCAAGCGTCAGAGTTAGTTTATCGGACACTTTGTACAGCACAGTAGGGGTAATCGCCATCCCCTTGCGGAAGCCTTGGTCTTGAAAACTATTTTCCGAATGCACAGCACCATTTACCCGAAAATAAACACCCTTTTTATCGTTTATCGGAGCATTCAAATCAACCGTTAAACGATTCAAATCCCACGCTCCCAACGTGTACGAGAGCGAACCGCCAAACTCATCATAAGGCTTCTTGGTAATAAGGTTTGCCAAACCACCATAGGACGCTTCACTCGCTCCAAATAAAGTAGCCGAAGGCCCTTTTATCACCTCCAATCGCTCCACCGAAACAGGGTCGATGGACGTTTGAATGAAAGTAGCCAAACTGTTACGGAATTTCGGAACCACCGTAAAACCACGCGAAAGCATCACCGTCCGATTTTGATTGAAAGCAATTGGCACTCCGCCACCTACCGAATTGGTGTATGCCGTAGCCAGGTCGGTAGAAACTTGTTGCTGCAACAACTCCTTCGGGATAACGCTCGTTACCTGCGGATTTTCAATATTCAGCAGAGGTAGTCGCGACGAAGTGGTACTTTCACGCTTAATTGCTTTTTCACCGCTTCCCAACACCACAATTTCTTCTATATCGGAGGACATTTCTTCTAACCGCACATTCATTTCCAACAGATTTTTACCTCGCAAATGCACTCTTGCGTATTTTTCCGGCAATCCGTCAAAATGAACTTTCAACGTATATTTACCCTGTGGCAGATGCATCAAATGATACATTCCCTGGTCATCCGACAACACTGATTTACCCAGCTCTACAATTTGTACTTTGGCTCCGACCAACGGCTTACCCTCCGGAGAGGTAATACAGCCACGCACCCGTGCTTGTGGCTCGCGATGCGACGCAGACTTCGCCATTTGCAACGGCAAAAACAACAAAACAAACATTGCAAGCACCTGACCTACAAATAGTTTAATACAGCTTTTCATATTCTTCTTCAGAAAAATTTTTGATATTTAATAATGTAATTTTGCTACTGCTTTGCAAACCATAAAAAGACATGACTTTTTACACTCGTAAAAGCGGGTGCAAAGGAATAAAGATTTCATCCACCACGCAATCACCCTAAAAAGGTATTTTGAGGAGCTTTTTCGCCCTAAAATCACAATTTGTTGGTATTGGAAGCATTCTACTATCCGAAAAAATATCGGCAAAGACACTTGGCAATCACGAAAAAAGATACTACCTTTGCACCCCGATTGTCAATAGGCAGAAAAGTAGCTTGCAAAAATGATAGACGGCTCGCCTCAGACACATAACCCTGTTAAATTATTATTTATACAGATGTACGTTATCGTAAACATTC
>JBHBVA010000123.1:0-3007 GCA_041793355.1 Bacteroidota bacterium
ACCTGCAACTTATGCAGAATGCCTTTGTTGAGGGTTTTCTCTACGCCGAACGAAAGGCTTCCATCGTTGTCGTTAATAGTTATCGCACTCTTCCGCAAAAAGGCCGAATGTTTTTGTGCCGAAGCCGGCAATGAAAGTGCCAAAAAGGCAACACAACACATAAATAGTTTCATAAAATGATATTTTAAAAATTACCTGTACGTAACTCTTTCATTGTCACATCAATATAGACCCCTCTTCCATCAAATTTCTTTGTAACCGATTTCAGCCCTGCATTGTATGTCCCAGTTAATACATTGGAGCGAGCTATCACATAATCCATTATATGGTCATCGTTACGTCCAATAGATATTGTAGCCGAGAAAGTGCCACTTATTTCAGTACTGAGGTTACTTCCATTATTTGGTTTATAAGACATACTTGTAGAAAGAGTTATTGTTTCATTTTTTGATGAACCACTATCTGTTTCCACAACTTTTAATCTATTATGAAGCTGTCCATCACTCCAATCAGTATTTAGTAAGTGATTTAGAGAACGTCCCCTATGTCTTCTAATATCCTTCCGAGAAAAACACTCTCTAAACTTGTGAGTAGAAAGAGAAAAATCAGGTGTAGGGAACATCCAGAATATATCAAATTCAGAACCCCCATTCGCCCAATCATCATGCTGTTGTTTCACTTGCATGTAGGTCAAACGTGTTTCATGCACAAGTGCACCCGATGACTGTGTACTTCTCAATTCCCCGTCCCTTTTTGAAGAAGAATATAACACTCCCTCTGAAGTCGGTAACCCTTTCTTCAATCGTTCGATATCTGACATGCTTAACCCATTTTGATTGATTATCCAAACAGGATTTTCGAGCGTATATTCTTCATCAATGAGAAGCGAATCTACTTGTACACCACCTGCCACATAAGAATATTTATAAGCCATCAATTTATCCCCGTCAATGTATTGCCCATTTTCAGGTTTAAAAGTAATTATGGGTAACGTTTTTCCATCCCAATCTTCCGCATTAGGCCAATAGATTTGTAGGCCATCTACATTAAATGAGGACTCTACTCCGCTACCTCCATCTAAACTACGCAATCCGTTTTGCAACTCAGATGATGCCATAACCTCACTTAAAGGAGTAACCTCATCCAATCCCAACTCTCTAAATTTCTGCACACTTTCGTACACAGTTCTAACTGAACGGGGATTAATCGCCTGCGTTGCAAGCACCGTTGAAACATCTGTTAAATCCACACTTTGAAAGGTTGGTCTTTCAATAACTGGTGTTTGCTCTTCACTTGAGCAAGATGCGAATAGCACTCCCACTACAGCACCTAAAATAATTTTGGTTTTCATTTTGTATAAAATTACACTTTGGGTATATTCCCAAAGCCGTTGCAAAAGTATTGCATTTACATCAAACAATCAATACCTAAAAATAGGTATATTTTACACAAAAATAACCTATCAATTATCAAAAATACGAGAACTCGCCCTTATACACTACCAATGTTTAAACAACTAAAACACAAAACAAACCTTAATAAATAGTAACCATTAAATATTCAAGAAACATAATATCAAAAAACGCAAACAGAGATACAACAAAATCTATATCTGCCGAATACCTAAAAATAGGTATTTTCGCACCAGAGGCATCTGCCGAGCAGGGAGGTTGTGGTGCCGAGCCCTTGGACACATCTTTTGCGAAGGGCGGAGCTACGCCCGGATGCCGCACTCAATCTGCGGGGGGCTACGCTCGTGTTTTTCATTTCATTTTTACTACCTTTGCCACCGCTAAATATTAAGAAAAGTGAGGAATTGAATATGCCACTGACGTTGCCCCCCCATTTGCCTGCCGTAGAACTGTTGAAGCAGGAAAACATTTTTGTAATGAGCCAATTAAGAGCTAAGGAGCAGGATATACGCCCTTTGCGAATAGGTGTTTTGAACCTGATGCCGCTGAAAATAGCTACCGAAACGGATTTGGTGCGATTACTGTCGAACACGCCACTACAGATTGAGCTGGATTTGATACGTCTGTCGTCGCACGAATCGAAGAATACGCCTGCCGAACACATCCGGGCCTTCTACAGAAGTTTTGCAGAGGTGGCAGACGATTTTTACGAGGGCTTCATCATTACAGGTGCCCCTGTAGAGAATATGCCGTTTGAGGAGGTGAATTATTGGCACGAAATTTCGCAAATACTGGACTGGGCACGCACACACGTTACCTCTACGTTATATATTTGTTGGGCTGCACAGGCTGCTCTTTACCGCTTTTTCGGAATACCCAAGTATCCGCTCGATGAAAAAATGTTCGGGGTGTTTCGTCATACTATCAACAACGATAAATGCCCACTGTTCAGGGGATTTGACGACGAGTTTTTTGCTCCGCACAGCCGCCATACCGAAGTGCGTGCAGAGGACATTCAACGCATTTCGGAGCTGAGCATTTTGTCGCAGAGCGACGAAGCAGGCGTTTACATCGTGAGCGGAAGGGGCGGGCGAGAACTTTATGTAACCGGGCATTCGGAATATTCGCTGTACACCTTGCACAATGAATATATACGAGACAAAGAAAAGGGACAAGCCATACGCCCACCCAAACACTACTACAAACAGGAAGACCCTACAATGAAGCCTATTTCACGATGGAGAGGACACGGCAACCTGCTGTTTAACAACTGGATAAATTACTATTTATACCAATCCACACCCTTTGAAGCAAAGAAAATAGGGGAATTGGGCAACCTCGTGCTATAAACGCACTTTAGCTTACAAAACGTGGCAAAACAACGTAGGCATCCGCAGAGGGAATACCACTGAAAAGACTAATAACCAACAGATACGGAGGTAGAAAACTGCCTGTGGGGGTATGGTTGCAATTATACTGACAAGAGGAAAAACTATTTACAGAACGGGCATACTGCTACCGCAATGCCAAAAAGCATCTGCTTACCTTGCCCCCGACCCAAGCCCATATAGGCAGACATCTATTCCCCCTTACGG
>JBHBVA010000124.1:0-2640 GCA_041793355.1 Bacteroidota bacterium
CTCGAATGGTGGCAACCTTTTTTTGTTTTTTATAGGCAAGTAGCACTTTGTTTTTCAGCTATTGTAGCTAACTTTGCCAGTTGGCGAAAATGTTTTTTTATCGCCTTTTTTCGGAAATAAAAATTTTTGAGATTACAATGACAAGTACGCTTATTTTAGTCATCATAGCCTGCTATTTTGGTTTACTTTTGTTGGTTTCGTATTTTGCCGGGCGAAAAAGTACGGACAACGATGCTTTTTTTCTGGGCAATCGCAAATCGCCTTGGTGGGCGGTTGCCATCGGTATGATTGGTACCACTATTTCGGGAGTAACGCTTATTTCTGTGCCGGGAATGGTGCGTGGTATCGATATGACGTATATGCAAATGGCTTTTGGCTTTTTTGCAGGGTATTTGGTTATTGCATACGTGCTGTTGCCTTTGTATTATAAATTACAACTGACTACCATTTACGAGTATTTAAATCAGCGATTTGGCAGATATTCCTACAAAACGGGTGCTGCTTTTTTTCTGCTTTCGCGTGGAGTGGGTTCGGCAGTAAAACTGTATTTGGTGGCAATGATTTTGCAGAGTCTTGTGTTTTCCCGGTGGAATATTCCTTTTGCGGTAACGGTAACGAGCATTATGCTGCTGATATGGGGCTATACGTTCCGTAGCGGACTGAAGGCTATTGTTTGGACAGATTTGTTGCAAACCATCTGTTTTTTATTAGCTATTGTATTGATAGTGTGGCAAGTAGCTTCTTATATGGATTTTTCGGTGGGCGAGGCAAGTAATTTTGTGGCAAGCAGTTCGCACTTTCGTATTTTTGTGTTCGACGACTGGGCAAGTCCGCAAAACTTCTTCAAACAATTTTTCAGTGGCATATTTATTACCATAGTAATGAGCGGTTTGGACCAAGATATTATGCAAAAAAACCTCACTTGTAAGAGTCTTCCCGAAGCTCAAAAAAATATGCTTATTTATGGATTTTCCTTTATTCCCATCAATTTTGTTTTGCTTGGTTTAGGCATACTTTTGTTGGGCTTTTCTGCTAAGTTTCAGGTGGAACTTCCCACAGTTTCCGACCAAATATTACCACTTTTGGCAACAGAATATTTAGGCTTTGGCGTGTTGGTATTTTTTACCATTGGTATTATTGCAGCCGCTTTTGCCAGTTCGGATTCGGCTTTGGCATCGCTCACTACATCGGTGTGTGTAGATTTTCTTGACGTGAAGTCGAAAACTCCAATTCAGGCAGAACGTATTCGCAAGCGGGTACATTTTGCAGTGAATGTAGTATTTATAGCTATTATATTGATAATAAATTATATAGGGTCAGATAGTGTAATACATTCCATTTTCAAAATAGCATCGTACACTTATGGTCCCTTGTTGGGGATGTTTGCCTTTGGTTTGTTTACTAAGCACTCCACCACAGACCGCTATGTTCCTTACATTGCCGTGGTTTCACCTGTACTTTGCTATGGTTTGGAGCTGTTTTTAAAAGCAAATTACAATTATAGTGTAGGTTATGAAATACTGATGCTCAACGGATTGCTTACTTTTGTGGGAATGTTTTTGTTGAAGGGAAAGTAAAATATTTATAATCAGATTTTTAATGATGAAGAAACAACGTATATTGTGGGCAGATGACGAGATAGATTTGCTTACGCCGCATATCCTTTTTTTGCAGGAAAAAGGGTACGAAATCACAACTGTAAATAGCGGACAAGACGCTATCGAAGCCTGCCAAGAGGAAAATTTCGATTTAATTTTTTTAGACGAAAATATGCCGGGAATTACAGGTTTGCAAACCTTGTCGCACATCAAAGCATCGCATCCCGACTTGCCTGTGGTAATGATTACCAAAAGCGAAGATGAAGATATAATGACCTCTGCCATAGGCAAAAAGATTGATGACTATTTGATAAAACCTGTCAATCCGAATCAAATATTGCTATCCATCAAAAAGAATTTGCACAAGCAAAACATCATTTCGGAAACCACATTGGAAGGTTATCGCGAAACGTATATGCACATTGCCAACGATATTGCAACCGTAGGTACGTTGCAAGAATGGATAGAATTGTACAAAAAATTGTCGTGGTGGGATTTGGAGCTTACCGCTTCGCAAAGTCCGTTGATGGATTTGCTCCGCTCGCAGAAAGCAGAGGCAAACTCTGTATTCGGGGGCTTTGTAAAACGGAATTATCAAACGTGGATTGCATCCGAGGAGAACAGACCGCTGATGAGCCACGAGCTATTCAAACGTCGTGTATTTCCGCTTTTGGACGAGGGAGAAAAAGTGTGTTTTGTATTGGTAGATAACTTCCGATTGGACCAATGGTGGATTGTAAAAGATTTACTTTCCGAAACGTTCAATTTCAATGAAGAGCTGTATGTCAGCATTTTACCTACAGCTACGCAATATGCTCGCAATGCAATATTTTCGGGATTGATGCCTTTGCAGATTACTAAAATGTTTCCGCAACTATGGGTGGACGAGGACGAAGATGAGGGCAAAAATATGAATGAGGAAGCACTGATTGCTACACAGATAGAACGATTTCGCAAAAAATACAGTTTTTCGTATCACAAACTGATGTCGTCGCAGGCAGGCGATAAACTGTTGAGAAACTTCAATGAATTGAGTAACAAC
>JBHBVA010000125.1:0-6614 GCA_041793355.1 Bacteroidota bacterium
AGAGCAGAGAGCAAGCTTGCTTGCGAATATGCCGAGCGTAGGAGCTTCTACTCTGTGAAAAAAGTAATTGGGTTCCCAAAGGGCAAGCCCTTTGAACTTATCCTGCGGGGCGAGGAGAATGAAGAAAGTACGGCACAAACGAGTTAATTCACAGTAATTCAATCAATTATTTCTTGTATGTATGTAAAGCAAGCAAAAGAAAACTACATTCCGCCAAAAGCAACAGGTGCGGAAAAAAGAGGAATGGTAATAAGCATCCTCACAAACTTCTCGACAAACCTTAACGGGATAGTGGACGGATTCGACGACGGAACATCCATCGTAAACGGATTTGAAAACGGAGCAGAAACGACAATAGACGGATTTGAAAACGGAGCAGAAACTGCTATAGACGGATTCGAAAACGGAGGAACATTAAATTAAAAACTGTAAAAAACAAAACTACTTTTATGAACATCAAAAATTTTTGGAAAAGCACCTGCGTGCTACTTTCCGCTTGGGCTACAGTGGCCTGCAGCGGAGAAAACGGACTAACCCCCGTAGAAGAAAACATATCAAAAAATCAACCACTTAGCTACACCCTGAAGCTCTCGGGTGGCGTAGCATCGGATGCCGAAAGGGCTTTGAGCTTCGATATGTCCCAAGCAAATCCCGCAATATTGGAAACTTCCGATTGGACCACACACGTATTCTTCCGCAAGGAGGGAGCAACCTTTGTGGGATACGCAAAAATCGAGTGGGAATTTACAGGTAGGGATTCCAACGGAAAAATCAGACTGCAACAGAGGAACTTAACTTTCGATTTGGAAAACACAAACGGAGATTTGCCAAGTGCAGGAGAAACCTGGTACATTGCGGGAATTGCAGGAGGGGGAAAGTTAAATTCCGCTAAAACTGCGGTGGACTTTGCCTACGACGAAACGTTGGACGGAGCATTGGCACAAAATCAGGTGAGAGTGCCGCTAACCTTTGCCTGGACAAAGCTGAACATCGTGGAAAACGCTGCTGATGAGGCATTTGTAAACTTCAAACCACAAGGTACATTGCTGCACGTATATGCCAACAACAAAACAACGGTGGCAATGGGCAGCTATCTGAACCTCACCAGCAACGTGTTGGACAGAGCGGGAGGGTATGACTTTGCAACAGCAAACACCTCTGTATCAGAAGGTGCAATGCCAACCTGGACATTCACCAATGCCGAAAGAACGGCCTCTTTGCGTGTGCCAATGAGCGGTGCGGTGGATGCAAAAATGCAGGGATTGGTGTGGGGGATGCCACGCTCCGGAGTGAGTAGCCCCAGCACAACTATCGGAAACACGCCTATCGACTACAAGGTGTACAACGTGGGCACTACAACGGCCTTTACCTCAACGGCGACTTTCCGTAGCGGACGTGCCTATCAAGTGAACGTGGATGTGTATCGACCAAAACTTCCCATCGAGTACGTAGCCGAATACAATATGAAAAATGACACCGAGTTTGCCACATCTCACAGCAACGATGCAAGTGCGTACTGGAATTTAGCTGATGCGGTAAGTAAATTTTCAAATATTACCATCAACGGGAAAGAGTATCACTTACCAGGTCTTCGAGAACTGTATGCCATAGGGACACCTGCACATGTAATCGCATTTAATTCTTCTCTAACATATTATCTAACCCCTTACAGCAATGAACGTTACAACATCACAGAAGAAGCTGAAGTAGCAGGTGTTACAAGTGTATATACTTCTGATTACTATAATACAGGTGATAAGGTGAGTTACGGAATTCGCTTCCAAAGTGCCGGGGACCAACTAAAAGTAGCATATCGCTATCGCATTATTGGAGACTGGATACTTGGTAATTTGAACAACTATTTGGAAATAACCGTACGCTATCTTGGTTCTGGTTTCAGTGGAACTTTAACCACCATCAACAACGAAGATTTTTGGAATGATAGTTCAGCCGAATATATTACTCGTATTATTCCTGCAACAGGGCGGATGGTCGGAACCTCTGTCCGAGCACGAGGCACACGGGGGTATGTATCAGGCAAAGATTTATACAGTTTTAACAATCGTTGTGCAGTTAGTGTAGGATATGATGCAGCGACCGCTGACATGGATATGGGAGAAGGGAGGCCTAATACAGCAACAGCACTCTTCCCTACCCGCCTTTTCAGCAACGATTAAGGCGTGAAAAGATAAAACTCCTCCCCCTGCGTTTTTGCATTACCCATTTCCCGCAGGGGGCTGAGGTCAGGGTATTGTTTTTACTGTGGCAATACCCCCCGTTTGAAAAATAGAAAAGGGTGAAAAAGTGCCTCCGCCATCGGCTTGTGAAAAGTCGGGGCGGGGTTTTTCTATGTGTTACAAATGCAGAAATGTAGGGGTGTATTGCATACATCCTGATAATCAATTGGATGCCAAACGCAGGTGCATATCACCATACGCCTTGATAATCATTCGGGGATAAACGTTAGGGCGTACGCAATACGTCCTTACGTGTAATTCTATTGCGGAATGTAGGAATAATCCGCATTGTTAGCTTTTCAACCTAACCTAAAATAGAAAAAAGGAACCTCTTATTTTGAGATTCCCTTCTTGTGACCACGACAGGATTCAAACCTGTAACCTTCTGATCCGTAGTCAGATGCTCTATTCAGTTGAGCTACGTAGCCTTGTTTCATTATTTCGAGTGCAAAGGTAGGGCTTTTTTACTTTGCGTCCAAATTTTAGAGAGACTTTTTTCAAGTATTTTTCCGTCCCATAAGGTAATGCACTCAATAAAAACGAGTTATAACGTTCTTTTTTTTTCAGCACTTAATGTTAAGCTGATGCAATACCTCCCTAATTTTTTCAAATGTAGTGATGCGTGCCGGCACAAGCGGTAAACGCAATTGGTTTTGAATATAGCCCATCATACTCAGCATACTTTTCACACCGGCAGGATTTCCGTCAACAAAAAGCAAGTCGAACAGTTCGTCGAAGCTATGATGGATGGTAAGTGCCCGTTCGTAGTCTCCGGCCAAAGCCAATCGTGTCATCTGCCCAAACTCTTTCGGAAAGGCATTACCAATCACAGAAATTACTCCCACAGCACCCATCGTTATCAATGGAAAAGTAATTCCATCGTCGCCCGAAATCACTTCAAAGTGCTTAGGCTTCCGTTTAATAATATCGTCCATCTGCGGAATATCTCCCGATGCTTCTTTTACCGCCACTACATTGCGACAATCGTTTGCCAAACGAAGTGTGGTTTCGGCAGTCATATTCACACCCGTGCGACCCGGCACATTGTAAAGAATAAGTGGTAGTTTTGATGCCTCAGACACAGCTTTATAGTGCTGATAAATACCCTCTTGCGACGGTTTATTGTAATAAGGCACCACCGATAAAATGGCATCTACACCGTGAAAGCTGTTTTTCTTAAGGTCTTCTACCACCTTTCGGGTATTGTTGCCACCGGCTCCCAATATCAAAGGCACTTTCCCCCGCACTTTCGATACGATGAGATCCACAATATTGTGCTTTTCATCGTCGGTGAGCGTGGGTGTTTCTGCCGTTGTTCCCAGCATTACCAAATAGTCTGTCCCACTATCCAACTGATAATCAATAAGATTTGAAAGAGCGTCGTAATCGACACTTTTATCTTCTTTGAAGGGAGTAATCAACGCCACTCCCATTCCTCGCAGATTAATTTCCGGCATATCGAAGTTTTATTATGCTTTTGCCTTTTTGCCAACAAAGATTTTGCGACAAAGTTAAGCATTATTTACCTGCAGTCCGCACACTTTGAGCTATTTTTATTAAGGAACGTACACATATCTTCTTTTAGTTTGCCCCAAAAGAAGACTATTGCATAATAACAAGTTGCACTTGTCATTTTGTAGCCCGTGAAAGCGGTCTTAAAAAGGGATTCAGCCGAACATTAGCAAAAAAAATTCTCCCGAAAGCATTTTTCTTTACTGTCGGGAGAATTTTACGGTTTTCACATTCGTTATGTCTCTACTTCACTTCGTAGTCCTGCTTCATATCTATTTCGCTCTTATTTTTGTCGAAAAATTGATATTGTAAAAATGCCAAACCTTGATTAGGCTGAATGGTCATATTCCACGAATATTTCATTTTCCACTTCCATTTGAGCGAAAACAGTCCTTGACTGATAAAGGCTGCGATATATGGGTGTACGTGTAAGGTAAATTTCTTCACTTTTAGTTTGTTTACCAGATAGTCAATCTTCTGTTCGAGCGTATCGGTAAAAATAATGGAGGAGCGAATTTCGCCCGTTCCGTTGCACGACGGACACTTTTCGGTGGTATCCATTTCCATTTCGGGACGAACACGCTGACGTGTAATCTGCATCAATCCAAACTTACTGAGTGGCAATATGTTATGGCGTGCTCTGTCTCTCGACATAGCCTCCTTCATTTTTGCCAACAAATTGTTGCGATGCTCGCCTTCCGCCATATCGATAAAGTCGATAACGATAATCCCACCCATATCTCGCAAGCGTAGCTGGCGGGCTATTTCTTCGGCGGCAGCGGAGTTTACCTCAAAAGCATTATTTTCTTGTCCGCTTGCCAGTTTGGTGCGATTACCACTATTCACGTCTATCACGTGCAATGCCTCTGTGTGTTCTATTATCAGATAAGCACCGCTGCGGAAAGTAACCGTTTTGCCGAATAGTGCTTTGGATTGCCTTGTTACCGTAAAGGTGTCGAAAATGGGTGCGTCGCCTTCGTACAAGCGAACAATATCCTTCTTTTCGGGTTCAATCACTCGCAAATATTCCTTGATGGCAAGGTACGACGAACGGTCGTTGATATGTATTTCTTGGAACGAGGGATTAAAAATATCTCGCAACAGAGCCAACGTTCTGCTACTTTCCTCAATGATGAGCGACGGTGCTTTGCAACGCTGTATTTTGCCGATATTGTCTTCCCACTTGCTGTATAAGCCTTTCAGTTCGGCATCTAACTCTTCCACTTTTTTGCCTTCGGCAACGGTACGCACTATCACCCCAAAGTTTTTGGGTTTAATACTCTGTATCAGCTGTCTAAGGCGTGTCCTCTCCTCTTTCGATTTGATTTTTTGCGACACGGACACTTTGTCGTTGAAGGGGATAAGCACCAAATTTCGTCCCGCAAACGATAGCTCTGCTGTCAGTCGCGGCCCTTTGGTAGAAATAGGTTCTTTGGCTATTTGCACCAAAAGCTCCTGCCCCACTTTCAGCACATCGGTGATGCTTCCGCTTTTTTCGATGCTCGGCAATAGTTTTGCCTTTGATACTGAGGGTTCTTTTCGTTTCTCGGTGATGGCAAAGTTGTAAAACTTCTCCAGCGAGTTGAAGTGCAACCCTAAATCTAAATAGTGAAGAAAAGCGTCCTTTTTGTACCCTATATCTATAAAGGCAGCGTTCAGTCCGGGCAACAGCTTTCGCACCCTGCCCACATAGACATTTCCTACCGCAAACGACTCGCTGGTGGCCTCCTTTTGCAGCTCTACCAATTTTTTGTCTTCGAGCACGGCAATGGCCACTTCGTTGGGTTGTACGTCTATAATTAGTTCACTTACCACAATATTACAAATATCTGATTATTACGCTTTTACTTTAAAGTGCAGAGAGGTTACTTTTGGGGAAACCTGCACCTGCAATTAAAAATGAGCAAAGAACAAACCTATTTGGCTCACAGCCAATTCAGTTTGTCCTTTGAGTATTTTACGTTTCAACCGAAAGAACCTACGGCTTATTTTTTCTTTTTATGACGGTTCTTTCTTAGTCTTTTTTTACGCTTGTGCGTAGCCATTTTATGTCTCTTTCTTTTTTTTCCGCTTGGCATAATTGTTCGTTATTTTTATTGTTATTAAAAAACTTATTATTTCTTTACTTGTTTTACAAAATCCTTTGCAGGCTTAAAAGCCGGGATGTTGTGTGCAGGGATGATGATAGTAGTGTTTTTTGAGATGTTTCGGGCTGTTTTTTCAGCTCTCTTCTTGATAATGAAGCTACCGAAACCACGCAAGTAAACGTTTTCTTCTTTCGACAACGAAACCTTTACGATATCCATAAACATTTCCACAGTCTTCAAAACGTCTTCCTTATTAACCCCCGTTTTTCGGGTAATCTCATTAACGATGTCCGCTTTTGTCATTGTTTTTTATTCTTTATGTATTTAATTAAATGTCCACTAATTTTTTGGACTGCAAATATATAGCTTTTTATCCACTCCGAAAAACAAGTCCCTGTATTTTTTCCGAAAAAAGTTGCCTGCTTGCTTTTTTTCGTACTTTGGGGCTTAATCCGTACCTTTGTTGCTCCGAGAGCGTGCTATTCGCATGCGAAAAATGCCATTACTCGGCAAATATCAACATCGAAGAAAAAAACGTGAGTTATACATTTATTTCACACATAACAGACTGGTACAAAGCCAACAAACGCGACCTCCCTTGGCGAAATACACAAAATCCCTATCACATTTGGATCTCGGAGGTGATTTTGCAACAAACTCGCGTAGTGCAGGGAATGGAGTATTATTTTCGCTTCACAGAGCGTTTCCCCACCATAAAATCGTTGGCAGAAGCCCCTGAAGACGAAGTATTAAAACTGTGGGAAGGGTTAGGTTACTA
>JBHBVA010000126.1:0-2805 GCA_041793355.1 Bacteroidota bacterium
AGTAAGTTACTTTATCTTCTTTGTCCCTCCACATACGGAAAGGCGAAAGTGCCAACTCACGCAATATTTGCTCGGTACGAACCTTTCTGTACTGTGGTTCTAAGCTCAACTCGCTGTAAATCACCGAGTCGTCGAAACCAACACCGGAAGCATCTAAACGAGAGGCTCCATAACATACTTGTCGGATACCCGCTGTGTAAATAGCTACCAACGCAAGAGCGGATGGTTCGCACGAGGTGTACATTATTGCTCCCGTCAAGTCGTGAGTTTTCAATTTTTTGCAAGCCTTGCGTATTGCCATTATCTCGGCAAGGGCAGTAGGGTCGCTCAAGGGAACTACCGAATTGCTTGCTTGTGACACCATCTTGTTATCTTTCACAATCACAGCCCCAAATGGGCCACCACCTTCTTCCACGCTTTTTTCCGCCATACGGATTGCTTTGAGCATGTACTTCGATACGTTTTGTCTCATTTTTTTGTTTATATATAAACTACCTTAGTTATCTATCAAAAAATATTATGAAAATTTCAGAATCAATGAATATATTACAATCTATTCAGTTCTTCTATGTAGTTTAGCACATCTTCTCGTCCCTCTTTTTTTTCGGAGGATGTGAAAAATACGGGTGGTAATTCCTCCCAATCCTCTTTCAAACGTTCCAAATAGGAATTTGTTTTAGAAAGAAGTGCAGAACGGCTCAATTTATCTATTTTTGTGAATATTATAGAGAAAGGAACGCTGTTTTCGCCCAACCAAGCCATAAACTCCAAATCTATTTTCTGAGGTTCGTGTCTGCTGTCTATCAACACAAAAAGATTTGTAAGCTGCTCGCGTTTAAGAATATACGTTTCTATAATATTCAATATCTGCTCCTTGCCTTGCTTGCCACGTTTGGCATATCCGTATCCCGGCAAATCTACCAAATACCACTCCTCGTTTATTATAAAGTGATTGATAAGCAATGTTTTGCCCGGTGTAGAAGAAGTCATAGCCAACTTTTTGCGGTTGGTAAGCATATTTATCAACGACGACTTACCTACATTGGACCGACCAATAAATGCGTACTCCGACCGACCATCGGAAGGACACTTCCTATAATCGGTATTGCTCATCACAAAGTCGGCACTTTTTATCAGCATACGAGTAATACAAAATTGAGCCCGCAAAGGTACATAAAAATATGGATTAGCTAAACTTTTTACTAAAATACATTGCAGACAAAATATTCCACACGCTATTTATATTATTCATTTTCTTTTTTCAAAAACAAATATGATGATAATTATAGCCTGTGAATAAGGTTGAAAGCTTTTTGCTAAAATGCTTGCATAAGTGGTTATTAAAATCTTGTTTTATACGAAGTGCAGAGTTATTTACACCCTTTGTGTTATGTAAATATTTGATTATTAGTATTAGTATGAACGTTATTATCTTGTTGTGGAAAACTATACGTGTGAAAAACTTTTGCTTGTGAAAATCTACCTTTTCTGTGGAAAACCATCTGAAAATTGAAGCAAACATTTATGCTAACTTTTTTGGAAACTGGTGCAAGATGGAGCATATATATTTTTTTATCGGATGTTGCAAGCCTATTTTTTCAACGGGTTTCAACACTTTATTCACAAGTTGTTCAAAATTCTTGTGGAAAATGTATAGATAGCTGATTTTCTTTTAGTTGGAAGCTCTTTCTGTGGTAAGGCGACATTCCAAACTCACGCAAAGCATCTCTGTGTGCTTTGGTTCCGTATCCCTTGTTCACGTTCCAGGCATACATCGGATATTCTTTATGAAGCTCTTGCATATAGTCGTCCCTATACGTTTTGGCGAGTACCGAAGCAGCTGCAATAGGCAATAGTTTTCCATCGCCTTTTACTATGCAAGTGTACGGAATATGGGTTTGGTTGCGAAACCTGTTACCATCTATCAGCAAATGTTCAGGTTTTACGGTGAGTTTTTGTACGGCCATTTGCATAGCCAAAAATGAGGCATTTAGGATGTTTATTTTATCTATTTCGTCAGCCGAAACACTTGCCACTGCCCACGCCACAGCATCTCGTTGAATAATTTCTCGCAACTGATAACGAGTTTTTTCGTTCAATTTTTTCGAATCGTTCAGTTCGGCACATTCAAATCCGGCGGGGAGTATCACGGCAGCGGCAAATACTGCTCCTGCCAAACAACCTCGTCCTGCCTCGTCGCATCCTGCTTCTATCTTATCGGGGTAGAGTGATAATTCTAACATACTTCAAATTTTTTTTCATTACAATCGTCTTCCAAAGGTACGTAATGTAGATGAATAGATTGAAGTTTACCATAAAAAGTTTTTAGCCATCTGTTTGTTGAAAGATAGTATCTTTGCAGAAGATTTTTTTTGTAGAATAATGAAGATGACAGAATTGAAAATACAATCGTTAGATACCATCGAAGAAACTGCTCGTGAGTTTGTAAAATTGATGGGCGACCGCACGGTATTTGCCTTTCGTGGCGAAATGGGTGCAGGCAAAACTACTTTTATCAAAGCACTTTGTGAGGTGTTGGGGGTGGAAGATACCATCAACAGCCCCACTTTTGCCATTGTAAACGAATATCGTTCGGCTACGGCAGAGTTAATTTACCATTTCGATTTTTACCGGATAAACAAATACGAAGAGGTTTTCGACTTGGGTTACGAAGATTACTTCTACAACGGAAGTCTTTGTTTTGTAGAGTGGCCCGAAAAGATGGAAGAACTTCTTCCTGCGGACGTGGTAAACGTACGCATTTCCGAAAACGAAGATGGTACGCGAACAGTGAGGGTAGGGGAG
>JBHBVA010000127.1:0-2935 GCA_041793355.1 Bacteroidota bacterium
AAACGATACTGATGGGGACACCCAACTCTTCCTCCAAAAAGTGTATATAATCTGTGAAGGCTTGTGGAAATTCGTCCTCGCTTTTGATTTGCGACATATCCACTTGCCACCCTTTGCACTCGCGATAGACCGGCTCCACGTCATCTATTTCGTAAGGAAAATCACGCACCTCTACTCCGTTTATCCGGTATGCCACGCAAGCCTTTATTGTTTCAAATGTATCTAATACATCGCTTTTGGTCATTATCAGTTGGGTTACACCATCCAACATAATTGCATAACGTAACGCAACCAAATCTACCCATCCACAACGACGAGGACGACCTGTAACAGCTCCGAACTCAAAGCCTATTCGACGAATCTCCTCACCTACCTCGTTATCCAACTCGGTAGGAAATGGCCCGCTACCCACACGGGTGCAATATGCCTTGAAGATACCATACACATCGCCAATATTCTGTGGAGCAATACCAAGCCCAATGCTCGCCCCTGCCGAAATAGTACTGGACGAGGTAACAAAGGGATACGACCCAAAATCGACATCCAGCATAGTACCTTGTGCACCTTCGGCCAATACTTTTTTGCCGTCGCTTATCTGTTTGTTTATCAAATGTTCGCTATCTACAAATGTAAACTGTTTGAGTTTTTCTAAACCTTCAAACCACTCTTTTTCAATTGTTGGGAGTGCTGAGTAGTCAAATCCATATTGTTCAAATATTTGAATATGACGAGCCTTTGCCACCGCATATTTTTCATCAAAATTATGTAGAATATCTCCTACACGCATTCCGTTTCGCCCCACTTTATCCGTATAAGTGGGACCAATACCTTTGCCCGTAGTACCAATTTTTTGGTCGCCCTTGGCAGTTTCATAACATTGGTCGAGCAATCGGTGAGTAGGCAATATTAAGTGAGCCTTTTTGGATATCAACAGCCGATGGGTAAGATTATGTCCCGACTCTTCGAGAGCTTCTATTTCTATTTTAAACAAAGCAGGGTCAAGCACTACACCATTACCAATAACATTCACTTTGTCGCCCTGAAAAATACCTGATGGCACAGACCTCAGAACATATTTTTTCCCCTCAAAAATCAAAGTATGTCCGGCGTTAGGTCCTCCTTGAAAACGAGCAATAGTGTCGTACTGTGGGGTAAGCACATCTACTATTTTACCTTTACCTTCATCTCCCCATTGCAAGCCCAACAAAACATCTACTTTCATCCGTTATTCTGTATCTATAATTTTTGTATAAAAATATATTTCACTCTAAATCAACCTCTTGTTGTCCGTTTAGAAGTATCTTTTTTCTCTTGTTCTTTTTTTGCTTTTTGTTCTTCAACCAATTTTTGACGCTGGCATTTGGCACACGTTCCGTAGATGTAAGTACTATAATAGCTAACCTTGAAACGTTTCAAATGTTTTTGTTTTCCCAACGAAAACAAATTTTCATTTTTATACTCCTTCACACTGCCACACTGTGTGCAAATTAAATGGTCGTGATTTTCGTTGCCATAGGCTCGTTCGTACTGCGACACATTGGCTCCAAACTGATGCTTAACCACCAAACCACATTGCAACAACAATTCGATAGTATTGTACAACGTAGCACGACTCACCCTGAAGTTTGACTGTAACATAGAGTTGTAGAGCGACTCCATATCAAAGTGTCCTTTTAGTGAATATATGTGGTCTAACACAGCATACCTTTCGGGGGTCTTCCGATGCTGATTATTCTGCAAATACGTAGTAAACACATCTTTTACACGCTCCCGAATATCGTTATTATCCATAAAAACCTTGTCATCGTATAGCAAGCAAAGGTAATGCTTTTTTCACAAAAGACATTTATTTCTACCCAAAAAGTAGCTGATTGCATAGCCGACACCCTTCTCGTGTTTACGAATAAAACAAAACGCAAAAAGAGCATTCCCTCTACGAGAATGCTCCCAAACATTAATCACAAAAATTATACCGAAAATCGTTTTACTACATCTTATCCTACTCGCAAACGTTGCCCCGCACTCAATTTCTTACGGGAAGAGATTCCATTCATCGATGCCAACTTCTTCACACTGATACCGTTTCTACGGGCTATTTTGGCCAAAGTATCTCCTTTTCTCACCCTCAAAGTACGAGCTTTATATTTCTTTGGTGACGAATATTTGGTAGCCGTACTACGAACGTAACTATCACCTGAAGAACGCAAAGGACTAAAGCTTGCAGTATTTACCACATAGGTATCACGGTGGCACACTTTATTTTCGAAGTCGATAATCCGGCTTGGGTCGATTGCTCGCCCCAAAAATCGGGTTTCAAAGTGTAGGTGAGGCCCGGTAGAACGCCCGGTGCTCCCCCCCAAACCAATAGGATCGCCCGCTTTCACGCTCTGATTTTCACGAACCAAGAAGTTCGACAAGTGCCCGTAAACAGTTTCTAATCCATTGTGATGACGTATCACCACATAGTAACCATACCCTCCCCTATCGTACTGACACATACGCACTTTACCATCAAAAGCGGCATATACAGGGTCGCCTGTATTGAGATTCAAATCAATTCCGTTATGGTTTCGTCCCCAACGTGGTCCGAACTTAGAGGTTACAATACCCTCCACCGGTATGACAAAGCCTCTTAAATCAATAGTATAAACCGGTGGAATACTATCCAATGAACCATACATATTCACATGACGGTTATCCCACAAGGCTCCATACAAATCGTCTGCCGGAATGGCATCGTTAACAAAAGCCCGTTCGGCTTGTACTTGGTCAATCATCAACAAGTCCTTCTTGATTTTCAACCCATCGGCATAGGTTGTTTGCGTTGCCGAGTTAGCTGTATGACGAGCCTTATAACGAACTTTTGCGGTTACTTTCGCTCTTTTCTTCGTTGTTCTTTTCTTTTTTGCTGCAAATCCGGCACTTGGCACCAACA
>JBHBVA010000128.1:0-2804 GCA_041793355.1 Bacteroidota bacterium
AATTACAAAAACTTGGTTTTATAGATGAGCTTTTAGCAAAAGTAAAAGCAAGCCGATTGGAAGATGGAGCATTTAAAAACATCTTAGATGACTTGGATAATTTTGGTAAGGCATTGGAAAAACACCCTATTGAGTTTGAGAATTTTAAAAGCATTATAAGTAAACTGACTGACAACAACCCTCAAAATTCACAGGCAGCACAATGGATAATACAAGATATTACCCAAAATGCAAAATAGTTTACAGGGGAAAAGCTAAATATTGAGATTCAAGGTGCTAAAATGAATAACGGGCGAATCAATATATGGCTGTGCAATTTTTTTGTACTGATGTTTATTCTGATTTTTTTCGGAGTAAGCCAAAGCTTTGCACAACAAGATTCTGTTTATTTCAACACGGAAGCCCTATCAAGCAAGTATGGCTATGTACGCTTTGAACGCGGCGAGGAGAAATACACAACAACGGACTCCGCAGACAGTGCATACACACCAACCGAGGTTAAGTATTTTGCAAACTCTACGGTTCGCCTGTTCTACAATATGCACCGCTCGTGTGGCTTGGGGGCGTACATAGAAGTGCCGCAAAAAGGTGATATTCGGTTGATGAAGGAGTAAAACACCGCTACAATAAATCCAAAGTAGAAATAAAGGTGTTTTAATCTTACTATGTCTAAAGAACAGTTATCCGCAAAAGAATTAATCCTTATCTTTGTAGTCTGTAAGATTGACACATTCTTTTTGATTAATGAAACTAATATTGCATAACAGCTCCAAACTAAGAAGGTATGTGAATGGCTATCATTTTCTAATGGGAGCTATCATTCTGAGTTTGGGTTCGTGCCTACGAGAAAAGTCGTTACCTATTGCCTCGCATTTTTCTGTACAGATAGAAGAGGGGAATCAAACCTCCCCTGTAACCATTCAACTAAAGAATGAAAGTTATGGGGCTGATGAATATGAATGGACTTTTGAGGGTGGTATTCCCGGTACCTCCACAGACAAAAACCCAAGTAAAATTGTGTTCACGCAGGCCGGTGAGCATAAAATAACCTTACGAGTACGGAATGCCGTTGAGGAAAGAACAAGCCAGCAAACCATCAGAGTCGATTCTGCGATGGCTATAGACTTTGATTTTACCGTGGCAATCAATGATATAGCTCCGGCAGTAGTGTACATTACCAACAAGAGCAAAGGTGGAAGTACTTATCAGTGGACTTTTGAAGGGGGTGTTCCCTCTACATCTAACCAACAGTATCCGAAAGCCGTAACATTTGCCGACGGCGGTGAACACAGCATTCACCTGAAGGTATTTAATGGAAGCAGATATGAAGAACTTACCAAAACTCTGACCCTGCAGCCACCTATGCAGGCAGATTTCAGGTACGAACCACTGCCAGCCGATCGGGATTGGGAAGCACCACTTACGCTGAAAACAACCAATCTCACCACAGGCGGATTGTCTTATCGCTGGGTATGTGCAGGTGCCGATATAATGTCTCCTACGGAGGAAACAACGATGGTTCGATTTGTACACGCCGGCACCTACGTGCTACAAATGATTGCCGGTAACGGAAAAGAAGAAAAAGTTGTAGAGAAAAGCATTGTCGTCAAACCAAACAGTGGCATTATCAAGCAGAGTGGTCTTAAATTCGGCATCAACGAGGCAAAAAATAGTATAGGATGTTTTTACTCAGCTAAAGAGGGAGGTGTGCTAACATCACGTGATATTGCAGACAAAAATTGTGGAGCGTGGGTAGATTTCGGGTTCTTTGCTCTTAATTCCTCGTTCAATTACTGCTACTTTTTTGCACCCAATCAGGCAAAAGCCAATTCTTTTCCCAAAATAGATAATGCTCAAGGAGCTACATTTGTCAACAATCCCGGCTCTGTGGGAATCAACATCACTGATGCTGTTTTTGAAAGCATCGAAAAGTCTTCTGACTTGAACCAATTCACTAAATGGGCGGAAACAAGTCAGACAAGTTTCAATAAAACCAGTACACCACATTTTGTGCTGGTACGTACTGCGGACGGTAGAAGGGGTGTCATCAAAATCAAAGAGTTTGTCAAAGACGGTTCACTGTCCTATATAGTAGCAGATGTCAAACTCGAAAAGAGAACTGGGGAGTAATAACATACTACGTAAGCAATATGATTAAACACTATTTCGTGCGTATAGCTTTGGGCATCTTCGTACTTGTAATATGGAGTAATGTTGTTTCTGCTCAAAATGTGGACGAGATATTAGAATTTCGCAAGAAAAAACCGCTAAAAATCAGTGGTAATATCTCAGCAAATGCAACTCAATTTAGTAGTATGCCCAAGCAGGCACGTCAGTCCTCTACATATCAGCTGTCCGGCTCGGTAAATGTGTCGTTGTATGAGCTACTGAATATTCCCATATCGTTTAATCTGAACAACTATGGAGCTAAATTTTCTTACCCCTCACTTCCTAACCGGTTGAGCTTTCACCCTTCTTATAAATGGATACGGGCACATATCGGCGATGTGTCGATGAGCTTCAGTCCCTACACGCTCAATGGTCATCAGTTCACCGGTGCCGGTATTGACCTGACTCCCGGCAGGTGGCAAATTTCCGCAATGGGCGGCCGGTTGTTGAAGCGTGTGGATGCCGACTCTCTGCTTCCGACCATCCGCCCCAACTATGAACGCTGGGGCTATGGTGCCAAAGTAGGATATGAGACCGATAAGTTTACTTTGGGAGGAACTTTCTTTACTGCAAGGGATAAAATGAATGATATTTCTTTTGATACGGATGCCTTGGGAATATATCCCAAAGGGAAT
>JBHBVA010000129.1:0-2681 GCA_041793355.1 Bacteroidota bacterium
CCGAACCGAGATAAATACCCATTACGACAAACAAAAAAATGGGGAAATGAAAGGCTTAGTCGAAAAATACGGACAAAAGATGTGTCAGGTGATGCACAAGCAGATAGCCGTATCTGAGCAGACAATGCAGATAGGCCGCCCCGAAAGTTTGCTTACCAACTTTACCAGCGACCAAATGTATAGGTTTGCCAATAAGAAACTTAACGAAAAAACACACCTCGCACTGATGAATGTGAACGGGCATCGGGCATCATTGCCACAAGGTAGCGTTACTGTGGGGGATATGTTTGAGGTGTATTCGTTCGACAACAAGCTGGTATTGGTGAAGTTAAAGGGAAGCGACCTCACAAAAATCTTTGAATCGTACATCCGAATGGGTGGAGGAGGAGTGTCGGCAAACGTGAGGGTGGTAGGCATCGGCGACCGCCTGATTTCGGTGCTGATTGACGGAAAACCAATTGATAATGAATCGATTTACAATATCGTTACGCTGGACTATCTGGCAGATGGCAATGATGGAATGGAAGCCTTACGTAAGGCAATATCGGTGAAAAAGACCGGTATCGTCCTACGGGAAATGATGATAGAATATGCCAAGCAACAATCTACGAAAGGCGAGAGAATCGGCTCGCAATTGGATGGAAGAATAATAATCAGCAAGTAAAAAAGACAGAAATAGAATTATGCAAAATATAAGATACACATTTGCACTTTTATTGCTCGTTGCGAGTATCGGGCTGCAAGCACAAAACACAAAAAAAATAGTGATTCTGCACACCAACGATACCCACAGTCGCATAGAACCGTTGCCTCATAACGACAAAAATTTACCCAACACGGGGGGAGTAGAGCGTCGTGCCAACTACATCCGGCAGGTGCGAAAGTCCGAAAAAAATGTATTATTGTTGGATGCCGGAGATTTTGTGCAAGGTACCCCTTATTTCAATCTGTTTAAGGGCGAAGCGGAGGTAGAAGCAATGAATAAGATGAAATACGATGCCGCAACGCTGGGCAATCACGAATTCGATTACGGATTGGAGCAACTGTTGAAGATAGTAAAAAAAGCAAAATTTCCGATAGTAAACTGCAATTACGACTTCAGCTGAACGAAACTCAAAAACTACGTGAAACCTTACATTGTATTGAAAAAGAATGGGTTACGTATCGGCGTTTTAGGTGTGGGAGTTAATCCCGAAGGGATAATTCAGCGGGAAAATTACGAAGGGATGCACTTCCTCCCCATCATAAACTCGGTGAACAAATATGCCGAGATTTTGAAGACCAAAGAAAAGTGCGACCTCGTTGTTTGCCTTTCGCATATCGGATTCACCTCTGCCGAAGGTGTGGTAAACGACCAAATATTGGCTCGCGAATCTCGTTTTGTGGACATCATTATCGGGGGGCATTCTCATACCTACATGGAAACTCCCATTGTTTTGCAAAACATAGATAAAAAGCAAGTTATGATTTATCAAATGGGTAAAAACGGCTCATTTGTAGGACGCATCGACGTAAAGTTGGAAGAAGTAAATCCGCAAAAAGAGAAATAAAAAACTATGAAATTTCGCACAAAAAGAATATTATCAACTATCTGCTTATCAGCTTTTTGCTTATGCTCGTTTACGAAAAAAGGTAGCAATTTGCCTTTCATTTTCAATGGTGCTAATCACCCCAAAATGAATGCTTGGGTAGATTCGGTATATCAAACGCTTTCGGTGGACGAACGCATCGGGCAATTGATTATGCCCATTGCCGAAGGCTCACTTACTGAGGCTAACAAATTGAAAATCAGAAGATGGATAGAAAATGAAAAAATTGGAGGTATTTTGTTTTCGGCAAGTACACCGCAACAGCAAGCCGAACTTACCAACTATGCCCAAAGCACTGCCCGCACTCCGCTGATGATTGCTTTGGATGGTGAGTGGGGATTGTCTATGCGGCTGAAAAACACCACTCGATTTCCCCGAAATATGATGCTTGCCGCCACGCAAAATGCAGAACTTATTCGCAAATATGGCGAAGAGGTAGCTCGTCAATGCCGCATAATGGGCATACACGTGAATTTTGCCCCTGTGTTGGATGTGAATAGCAATCCGAAAAATCCGGTTATCGGCACGCGGTCTTATGGCGAGAACCCCGATGATGTAGCTCGTTGGGGTATTCATTATGCACAAGGCTTAGAGTCCGGAGGTATATTATCTGTTGCAAAACATTTTCCCGGACACGGCGATACCTCCACCGATTCGCACCACACTTTGCCGGTTGTGAGTGCATCACAAAGTCGCCTGCAAAAAATGGAGCTACCGCCCTTTCAACAATACATCTCTGCCGGGTTGGGGGGAATGATGGTAGGGCATCTGAGCATTCCGGCATTGGATAACAGTAATCAACCATCGTCGCTTTCGGAGTTGATAGTGAACGAGTTATTGGTGAAAAAATATGGCTTTAAGGGGCTGATTTTTACTGATGGGCTGGCAATGAAAGGTGTTGCAAACGAGGTGGATATGAGTGTAAGGGCTTTGTTGGCAGGCAACCACATTCTGTTGGGGGCTGCAAATCCTGACAAGGAATTTGCAAACCTGAAACGAGCCTTACAAACGGGTCTTCTTACGCAAGATATTGTCAATCAGAAGTGTCGTAAAGTATTGATGTTTAAGTATATACTTGGATTGTCTAAACCC
>JBHBVA010000130.1:0-3824 GCA_041793355.1 Bacteroidota bacterium
CACTTTACCGCCATTCCCGAAACGGATGTCGGCTAAGATAAGAGTTATAATAACGTTTGTCGTGCGTAACCTCATCGCCCAGCCAATGGGGACGAACAAATTGTTCGTCTTCACTCGCCAGCTCCACCTCGGCAATAGTCAGTCCGATATTTTCGCCCAAAAACTCATCCACCTCAAACGTATGGTTGCCCACTTTCACCAGGTGCCTTATTTTATGTATAATACCTGATGTGCAAAGCTTTAATAAATCTTCTGCCTCGTTTTGCGGTATTTCTTTTTCCCACTCAAAGCGACCTATTCTACCATCTATGGCAGGCCCCTTGATGGTGATAAAACCCTTGTTGCCTTTGATGCGGATACGCACGTTACGCCCGTTGCCATTGGGTACGATGTATCCCTGCTTTACAACCTTACTATCAAATACATAAGGCTTATAATCGGCTTTAACCAAAAATTTTCGTTCTATTTCGTATGCCATAATTTTTCACTACTGTACGATTTGCTTGATGGCTCCCAAATCGGGGTAAAAAATCACTTTGATAGGTTGCTTGTTATTGTCGAACATTTTGTTCGTCAGCACATCTTGCGAACCAAATTGCACTACGTCGATTTCCTTTTTCAGCAATGTTCTGCGGTTGAGTTCTATTTGCAACTCGGCTGTGGACGGAATGTTGTACACAATGCCTTTGGAGAATTTTTCGGCTACGGCTTTCGCCTCTTTCTCGGTAAGAATTTCCGTATGTAGCGGTGTTTTGTTTGTTAGCGACAGGTAGATGGGCTCGCCACTCAAATCATCGGCCGACACTATTCCGTCTGCCACAGAGAAGCGACAAAGCAATTCGCGTTCTGCATTCTTATCGGTGGGAATGTATTCCAACGTATGCACACTCTCCTGCTCCACCTGATAGCCTACAAACATCTCACGGAGGGCTTGCTCCTGTTCGTTAAGTTCACGCATCACCACATCGTATGCTTTGCCATCGGGTGGCATATTGTCGGCCTCACCCGTAAGGATGCTGTTTTTAGTTTCGCGAAGGCGGAAAATTTGCTTGGCAACCAACTCGGCCTCTTTGGCTGTGGAACCTGCCGCCAAAGCCTCCTCCGAGAGGTATTTTCTCCCATTGCGAGGTGTGTGTGGTACTTGGGACAATGCCTGTGGTGGCACTACAGGGGTATATTCCGTATCGCTATTGATGGCACAGAGCAGTCCGTCGGTTGTGAGCGTTACAAAAGGAGCTTGAGTATTGGAACGGAACTCCACTTGATAGGCCGTACTTTTGTCGGGTATGCTGGTGGTGATAGCCGAAATACCGGTCAATTGGCGTGTAGTTTCATCTTTTTTTATGGCATTGGTTACACCCAAATAGCGTTCAGCATAGCTATGATACTCTCCTCGTACACGAATGGTTGTTTTCACGGTGGCAGTTATCAATATTTTTGTTTTGGGCAAGATATAGGTTACTCCATAGTTGTTACCTTTTACGGCAGACATTTTTACGGTTGTTTGAGCCTCTGCTTGCCGTGTCTGTAAAAAAGCGGCTATTACTGCCACTGCGAATATAATGCGTTTCATCCTTTTTTACCTTTTTATTGTTTGCCACAAAGCTACAATAAAAAATGCAATGAGCAAAAAGCCTACCGCCCCCGGCATAGCTATCCCGTCGTAATTTTTCTTTTTTCACATCTTTACTCTACGCATCAGATAAAACAGACGAAAGAGTGAACAATGCTTCATTGCATAAAAACGAATCTGTCAGACAAGCAATAAAGGATGCTTGGGGAGCATCTGCCTACTTGTAGTCTCAACTTAATTCCTGATTATGCTTTAGGAATAAACATAATTATAAAAAATTGATTAACAATAGATTATTTATATATATTTCCTCCAACACCTGCAATCTATTTCGCAATTTAGGGTTATTACAAGTAGGCTATATCCCTACAACAAAAAGTCTCCCACTTCTGAAGGTGAAGTGAGAGACTTACCGTTTCCCCATTATTCTAACTGATGGGAGATTGGGTACATTACTTGCGGAATTGTACTTCCTGCACCAAGCGAGGGCATTTCATTACCTTGTCGATGACGTACATCACGTAGCGGATGTCCACGCTGATGGTACGTTGCATATTTTTTTCAAACACGATGTCGCCGCTGAGAGCCTCCCAGTTACCATCGAAAGCCAAGCCGATAAGTTCGGCATTGCCGTTGAATACGGGACTACCGGAGTTTCCGCCCGTGATGTCGTTGTTCGATAGGAAGTTTACGTAGAGTTTGCCGTTTTCGGCATACTGTCCGAAGTCCTTGCTTTGCAAGTCGTTTACGATGTACTGTTGCAACATAAATTCGGGGTCATCTTGCTTCACCTTGTCCAATACTCCGTCGGAAGTGGTTTGATAGTTGTACTCCACTCCGTCTTTTGGACTGTATCCGCCTACCGAACCGTAGCTGAGGCGTTGGGTGAAGTTGGCATCGGGCGAATAGGCTTTTTCGGGGTTCATAGCCATCAGTCCGGCCATAAACAAGCGGTTGCCCCGAGCTATCTGTGTGTCGTATTTTTCCATCTCGCTTTGAATGGTTTGTTGCATCGCCTTCACCGAACGGGCAAGTACCAAAGCAGGGTCTTTTTCCAAAGCCTTTGCTCCGCCTTTTTTCATCAGTTTTTCTATTTTGGCAGCATCCGTTACCACTGAGTTTGCAAACAGCCATTGGGCATATTTGTTGTAGTCGCCTTTGAATTTCTTTTGGATGGTGGTGTACACATCGGGCAGATATTTGGCAGGTACGCGGTCGGCATACAGCTTCAACAAGGCGGGCGTTAGTTCGCGGTCGAGCGGCAATTCGTAATCTTTCAGGTATCCGGCAGTTCTTTCCATTGCCTTTTCGTAGCTGAGTTCGCCTTTCGCTACACTGTTCCAAATGTTACCCCACGTAACAATTTCAATACCGCCGGGGAAGGTTTCGGTGAAGTAGGTACGCACCTTTTGCAGGTCGCCCGATGCAGTCATTCCGCTTTCGAGCAGAGTCAAAGCCTCTCCGTATTTTGCACGAGCAGAAGCATCACGCTTCAGGAAGTCGGCAAACTGAGCTTCCAACGCACGTTTGTCGTTTATCACTTTCAAGCGTTCCAAAGCTGCATTCATTCCGATGGAATTTTTCCAATAGTTGGAACTGCGAGCATATTTCGAAGCGTATTTGATGCGAACGGCATCGCTGGCAAGCATTGCTTTTTTCCATATATCTTGCTTGGCGGTACGCACCTCGATGCGTGGTTTGTTTTCCGACTCGATGAGGCGGGTTACTCCCCACGACGACAGATAGCGGTCGGTGCGTCCGGGATAGCCGATGGTCATTGCGTAATCCCTATCCTTGTAACCTTTTAGCGATATGGGTACCGTGTATTTGGGGCGATAAGGGCGGTTGCTTGTGCTGTACTCGGCAGGGTTGTTGTTGGCATCGGCATACACGCGGAACACGGCAAAGTCGCCCGTATGGCGAGGATACATCCAGTTGTCGGTTTCGCCACCAAATTTACCTACCGATGAGGACGGAGTGAGTACCAACCGCACATCGTGAAACACCTTGTACACCACCAAATAGTATTTGTTGCGGGTGTAGAAAGGCACTACTCGTGCTTCCAAGAATTTGTTGCCGGCATATTCTTTCAGAATTTCAGTTGTTGCCTCTCTCGCTTTTTGTGAGCGAACGGCTTCACTATCGGCTTCGGTAACGTTGGCAAGTACACGAGCTGTAACATCTTCCGTTTTTTGCAGGAAACGCACTTGCAAACCCTCGCAAGGCAACTCGTCCTGCAAACGTTGGCTCA